>CAIVGO010000481.1 GCA_903905445.1 uncultured Bacteroidota bacterium | reverse complement strand
TTTAAATTTGACAATTACCGCGCAACTATCCGGGTTCGGATGCAGCGGAATTACATTGTAGGCAAATTCTTCCGGCGCTTGCTCGATGGGCATTTCATACCGCTCGCTCGAACCTGGAACTTTCCGTAATATACTATAGGTAGCATGAATGGATTGCAAAGAATACATCAGGTCATTGCGGCGTGCCTTGCGGAAATTGTCCCCTAGTTTATATAGGTCAAAATCGTAGGTCGCCATGCGCCGGGCATATTGGTACAAACTGTCGTTAAATTGTGCTTGAGTGTACCCATTAATCCGTTTGTAAGTTTGCAGCGGATACTCAAAACTGCCCGACTCCCGCCACAACCGTGAAACCATTTCTGGGCCTTCCGAAATAGCCAAGGCCATCAGCAAAGCGTAGTTTTCATAGGTGTTTTTCCAGTCGCCCCAGGTTTCCAAATGGTACACATCCATGCCCCATGCGCCTACTGCCTGGGGGTAAATGAGGTTGCGCATATAATTGGCGTGGGTTTCCCAAAAAATACCGGCATTGTACCAGGAACCGCCCAGCCCATTGGATAACCGATAATCAATCGTGTTTTGCGCCTGCATGCTGTGGGCAAATTCATGCGCAGCCACACCGCCATCTCGAATACCGTTCGGATGCACCCAAAACGCACCAATAATGCCATCCGCATCGCCGCCATTGGCAAATCCTTGCGCACCATCGGGCCCCCAGGTGCCATAGATCACGATCACCACCTTGTATTGGCTCATTTTGGTTCCGGGCGTATCATCCAGAAAGCCTAATTCCTTAAAACGGGTATAAATATACTCCATCGTATCCAAAATGGCGGCAGGATCAAAGCGCAACTCCGGATCTGCATATACGGAAGGGTCGGTGCCAACGGTATTGCCCCAAATCAGGATAAAATTCTCCGATTGACGGGTTTTATCCCAGCTGAATTGTTTGCCATCCACCGTGTTGGTATCCTGCAAATAATAGGGGATGTGGATCATTTTCTGGGCTTGTAAACTGCTCCAAAAAGCAAGCAGCAAGAAAAATACAGGTAGTGTTTTTTGCATAATCAAGTCGTAAAATCAATGTTGGATTTGTTTTTCAAAGACGAATATAGCAGGATTTTGCTATTTTTTCGAAGCATGAAGATAAATACAAAAGCAACGTATTCAAAAATATTTCAAGTTTGGGCTCATGCTCAATGTAGTTTGATGCTTATCTCCTTGATAATGAGGTGCTCAGAAAAGGGGAATTAGACTTTACATTATAAACACCTTTTGTTTACAATTCCTTAAAATTGGAAACGCCACCAAATCATGTAGATGGGTCTAATTTTAGCGTTCATATCATCCTTCAACGTAATTGTATAAAATTATGCTAAAACAGAGAACTCTTCTCTTAACCCTGATCCTAGGTATTGGGCTTCAAATGGCTGGCCTCTTGGCGCAGACTGCTGAAAAAGCGCAATTGAAAGGTATCGGGGCATGGAATGTTACGCCAGTATTTACGATTGGCGAATCATCCAATGGCTACACCCCAACCGGTATTCCGGATGGTATTGGTGCTGTAAAACGCGATGCGACCACGATTCGCCTGTACATCAACAGCGAACTCGGACCAACCGCAGGCTACGCTTACCAACTCTCTAATGGCACTTCTTTGACCGGTGCACGCGTATCGTATTTCGATGTCGATATTGCTACCCGTCAAGTGACCAATTCCGGTTTGGCTTACACGAACATCATCGACCGCGCAGGTGCAGTCGTAACCGCTGCTCCACAGATCAATGAAGGTGCAAGTGCAACAGCCGGTTTAGACCGTTTGTGTTCTGCTTCCTTCTTTAAAGGCGGTACTTACAATTTGGTAGATGATATTTTCTTCACGGGTGAAGAAGGTTCAGACGGACAAGAATTTGGATTGGACGTAGCAACGAATACCTTGTACTGCCTGCCTTGGTTGGGCCGCGCAGCATGGGAAAACGTAACGTTCCTGGATGCAGGCAACCCGAACAAAGTAGCGATCCTTGCTGGTGATGACCGCGCAGGTGCGCCATTGGTGTTGTACATCGGTGACAAAAACTTCACCAACGACGGTTCTTTCTTAGACCGCAATGGTTTGGGCCACGGTAAATTATACCACTGGAAAGCCGATAACGGCGATTTGAGTGTGGAGCAATTCAAAGGTACCGGTGCAAGCCGCACAGGTTCATTTGTAGAAATCGCACACTACAACGCTGCATTGGCGGGTACTACCGGATACGACGCTTTGGGCTTTGCCAATCAGGCAACCACCGACGCGTTGGGAGATGCAAAAGGCGTGTTCTCCTTCTCTCGTCCAGAAGATTTGTCGACGAATCCTTCGAACCCACGCCAGGCGGTGTTGGCTTCAACAGGTCGCGAGCAAAACTTCCCATCAGACAAATGGAGCAATATCTATGTGATCGACTTCAATTTTGCGGATTTGAACAACATCAAAGCCACCGTACGTGTAGCGTATGCAGGGGATGATGCGGGTAATGGTCAGTTCCAGGGCCCAGACTACGGTTTGCGTTCTGCGGATAACTTGGATTGGGCGGACAATGGCTTGGTGTACATCCAGGAAGACCGCTCAGTAGGTGCATTCGGTTTGACCAGCGGCGAGGAAGCTTCCGTTTGGGAAATGAACCCAGCCACCGGCAAATTGACGCGTAT
>CAIVGO010000480.1 GCA_903905445.1 uncultured Bacteroidota bacterium | reverse complement strand
TGCTGTAAAATGGACTCCGATTGATCGGTAGCCGCGTCTTGCAGGGCCGGAAAACTGCGCAGGCCCAACACATCAAAATAGGCCCCAAATACCGGGGCGGCTTCGCGAATATGTTCTACGGTGGTGCCATTCATGATGACATCTTCGCCAAATTCAAGCGCCCAACCGTCTTTATCGGCGTTAAACACCACCACCTCCATGCCTAAGTGTTTGGCAGCCAATTGGGTACTGATGCGGGTACGTGTACTCGGATTGAGCATGACCATCCCCAAGGTTTTGCCGGTCCCCAAGCCATATAAATGCCGTGGGTCTTGTTTGCAGGCAAAGGCCAAATCTACCAGGGCCTGTATGTCAGGTACGTCCTGAACGTTGCGAAAATGTTGCATATTTAATGTAAAATGGGCACGTCGGTCAGCAAGGCTGCGTGCATTTTTTCGAGAAATAAATCGGCTTCTACCCGGGTAAGGGCCAAACTGGGCAGCAAACGTACCACCCGAGGTTTGGCTTCGCCGGTAAACACGCCTTGCTCCATCAGCAGCTTTTTGCGCAAATCGGCCTGCGCCTCTGGCAAATCAAACCCGATCATCAAGCCGCGGCCACGCACATTTTCCAAAGCCGGCAGCCCACGCAAAGCATCCATCAAATATGCGCCCTGGATGCGCGCATTTTCCATAAGTCCTTCTTGTTCAATTACTTCCAACACGGCCAAAGCAGCAGCACAGGCTAATGGATTGCCGCCAAAGGTGGTGCCCAGCATCCCGTATTTCGGTTTCAAATGTGGGGCGATCACTACACCCGCTACCGGGAAGCCGTTGCCCATGCCTTTTGCGGTGGTATAAATATCGGCCTGCACGCCCGCGTAATCATGGGCAAAAAACTGCCCGCTGCGCCCATACCCACACTGCACTGAATCGGCGATGTACACCGCATTGTTTGCATCGCACAAAGCGCGTATTTTCTGTAAAAACGACACTGATGCTTCCCGAATGCCGCCCACGCCTTGGATGCCTTCAATGATCACTGCTGCCACTTCATGTTGGGAAAATGCCGTTTCCAGCGCCTGTTCGTCATTAAAAGGCAGAAAAACCACATTTTCGGTCTGATTGACCGGTGCAACAATCGATGGATTATCGGTAGCGGCTACTGCCAGAGAGGTACGACCATGAAAGCCATTGCGCATGGCCAAAATGGTCTTTTTACCCGTGTGGAAAGAGGCCAATTTGAGCGCATTTTCATTGGCTTCCGCCCCCGAATTGCACAAAAACAATTGATAATCCGGCTTTCCACTCACCAACCCCAATTTCTCCGCCAACTGTTCCTGAATGGGCATATGCACCGAATTGGAGTAGAATGCCAGTTTTTTCAATTGATCTTCGATGCGCGCCACCCAGTGCGGATGACTGTGCCCAATGGAAATAACCGCATGCCCGCCATACATGTCGAGGTAGCGCCGGTCTTGCGCGTCCCACACGTATGCGCCTTGTCCGCGCACGATCGCGAGGGGCTGCAAAGGATAAACATCAAAAAGTTTCATATACCCAGATTTAAATGGATTTGAAGGATGGATGGATAAAAAATTGATTTTCAATCGATTAGAAGCCAGCCATTTTCTTAAACCCTTAGCGTTGTCTTTATTGTTAAAATGCGCTGGCTTTTAAGTGCAAACCGGTGCTTTCCGGCCAACCCATCATTAAATTCATGTTTTGTACGGCTTGTCCGCTGGCACCCTTGAGCAAATTGTCGATGGCCGCATGGACCACCAGCATTTCACCTTGTTTTTCGGGAAACAGCACACATTTATTGGTATTTACGGCCATTTTCAGGTCGATCAGATCATCATGGACGATGGTAAATGGGTGACTTGCGTAGGCTTTTTGGAACATTTCCAGCACTTCCTGCTGACTCAACGCGCAAGGCAAGGTGGCGGAGATATAAATGCCCCGGGCAAAATCGCCCCGCCAAGGCACAAAATGCACCAAAGGCGCCGGGTTGCCACCAATGCGCAAACCGGCACGCACTTCTGCAATATGCTGGTGCGTCAAGGTTTTGTAAGCCGAAACATTGGCATGCCGCCAGGGAAAATGCGCCGTTTCACTTAAGGCTTGTCCGCCGCCGGTTGCGCCAGTAATGCCCGTTGCATACACAGCGTCTTCCAATTTTCCGGCCAACGCCAGGGGCAACAAGGCAAGTTGTAAAGCCGTAGCAAAACAGCCTGGATTGGCAACAAGTCCGGCCGATTGAATTTCGCTGCGGTTGCGTTCTGGCAAACCATATACAAAAGCGCGGTCGCCCCAAGTGCCGCCTGCCCGAAAATCGTTGCTTAAGTCAATGATTTTCAGTCGATTACTGGGCATTTGTTGTTCCAACCACAGTTTTGAATCACCATGTGCCAGGCATAAAAACACAAGATCCACGGCTTCCAAATCGGCCAACGCTACGAATACCTGATCGGTTTCGCCCAACAAATCGGGATGTGCGCTGGAAAACGGTTTACCTGCCTGACTTCTGCTTTGGGCCCAAACGAGTTGTACTTTCGGATGGTTCAGGAGCAAACGAATCAATTCGCCGCCCGTATAACCGGCCGCACCCACAATGCCTATTTTTAGCAATGCCTCCTTATCCATGACTTGCCTCCGTTTCTAGGGCCGTTTCGGCACCGTTTACCTGCCGCCAAATGCGGGTTTGTTGTCCGAAAATGCGGGTAAATCCTTTCACTTCTTCCCCGGTCCAGCCTTTGTTCATTTCGCCATACGCACCAAATTTGGCCGACATCAGGTCGTGCGCCGATTCCACGCCCGTGATTTGAAAATGATGGGGAAACAAGGTGATATGCACCGTTCCGCTCACCATTTGCTGGCTATTGTCCAAAAATGCTTCAATATCGCGCATCACCGGGTCCAGAATCTGGCCTTCATGCAGCCAGTTGCCATAAAATTGCGCCAGGGTATCTTTCCAGGACAGTTGCCATTTGGTCAACACATGCTTTTCAAGGGCATGGTGGGCTTTGATGAGCAACACCGGCGCAGCCGCCTCAAACCCAACCCGACCTTTAATGCCAATGATGGTATCACCCACGTGGATATCGCGGCCAATGCCAAAAGGCTGGGCGATTGCTTGCAGGGTTTGAATCAAATCCACTGGATGATCGAAGGTTTGTCCGTTGAGGGCAACGGGCGTACCGCGTTCATATACAATGGAAATAGCCTCCGGCGTATGTTTGGAAACGGGGGTTGGCCAGGCCGATTCGGGTAAAGCCCCATTCGATTGCAAGGTTTCTCTTCCGCCCACTGAGGTGCCCCAAAGTCCTTTATTGATAGAATATGCGGCTTTTTCAGTAGAAATTACCACCCCGCGCTCGGCGAGATAAGCAATTTCGTCGGCCCGGCTCAATTGCAGGTCGCGGATCGGCGTAATAATGGGCGTATTGGGCAATTCGATTTGAAAAATCATATCAAAACGCACCTGGTCATTGCCGGCGCCTGTGCTACCGTGGGCGACTGCATCGGCTTCCATTTCCCGCGCCACCTCCGCAATGGCCAGGGCCTGGGTGAGGCGTTCGGCACTTACAGAAAGTGGATAGGTGTTGTTTTTCAATACATTGCCAAAAATCAGGTACTGAATGATGCGGTCGTAATAACCCCGCACGGCATCCACCGTAATATGTTGCTGGGCACCTAAGTTGTAAGCATGTTGCTCAATTTGGGCCAGTTCGTCTTTCGAAAACCCGCCCGTATCCACGGTAACCGCAATGACGGCGTAGCCTTGTTCTTGCAAGTATTTTACGCAGAACGTGGTATCCAATCCGCCGCTAAATCCTAAAATTACTTTTTTCATGGTTGGTTGGTTTAGTGGAATATAATTTCAAATGCTTGATCTTCTTTGGTTTCGATCAATTGTGCCGGGTCGAAAAGCATCGCCGTGCAAAAACAGTTTTTGCGCTGTTTGCTTTGCAGGGTTTCGAAGTTGACACAACTTTTGCAACCGGCCCAGAAGGCTTCATCGGTGGTTAATTCGCCGTAGGTTACAGGTTCGTACCCCAATTCCGAGTTGATTTTCATCACCGCCAGGCCCGTCGTCAGACCAAAAATTTTGGCTTCGGGGTATTTTTCCCTTGAAAGTTGAAAAATGCGGCGTTTGATGGCGGTGGCTACTCCTTTTCCACGAAAATCGGGATGCACAATCAAGCCTGAATTGGCCACAAATTCGCCGTGGCCCCAGGTTTCGATGTAACAAAATCCCACCCAGCGTTGGTCGGAGGTAAGGGCAATGACCGCTTTGCCTTCCTGCATTTTAGTAATCACGTATTCGGGCGGGCGGCGGGCAATACCCGTTCCCCGTGCCTTGGCAGAAGATGCCATTTCTTCCGTAATTTGTAATGCAAATGGTGCATCCGCATCGCAAGCGACACGAATGACTACCGAGTCAGTTTGTTTCACTGGCACTTGTAGTTTTAAAACGTATAATGGAAAATTGCAACCCATTGCCATTTTGCTTATGCAAAACAGTAGTTGCAGATCACTTCAAAAAAAGGTGGTGGAAAAACGTAGACTTCGTGTCTATTAAAATCCCGGTCGTCGGAAATTTACCCGCGCAGGTCTTACAGCCGGTCGTGCAAGCAACATACCGGGTGTGACAAAAATGGTGGTGGTTAGAGCGCGTAAGGCAGAGAACAAAAACTGTTTCAACTTTCCGAGGGATAAGAATGTCAGATCATAAAAATTGGTTCGTAATCGGTGCAAATCTATTGGAATTTTACGGGATGTGGGCCGTAAAAAATATACCCTCATAAAAAACAATGAAATAAATGCCAAATGAACTTATTAAGAAAACAATGATGCCCTATTTGCCTTTTTTAAAAAATTAAATTGCCATTTAAAATACCCATTTTTTAGAAACAAACCGCAAAAACAGTCTGGCCCCACAAAAACACTAGTTATTTTCTAATGTTTCTGCAGGGCCAGCCTAGGTATTGATCCACTAAAACACTTATCGTACGAGGGTCACGTCGCCTTTATACAGGATTTTGCGACCATCAATCAACACGATTTCAGCATAATAAACAAACACTGCCGGATTTGAAACTTTACCGCCTACGCTTCCGTCCCAACCATGACTCGGATCGTTGGGTAAGAAATTCTGGTCGGTAAAGACCAAAGTTCCCCAGCGGTCAAAAATCTGGAATTTATCTACCCGCACTACCTGATCGTCATCGGCAAAAATATAAACCAGGTTGTTATTCGTATCATCATCGTCTGGTGTAAACACGTTCGGAATAAAGATATGCGGCTCATTGTCAACCCGTATAAATATCCGATCGCTGGCCTGGCATCCATCCACACTGATCAAGGTTACCACATATTCGGTTGGCTTGAAAGGCTTGGCACCCGGATTGAGCAAACTAAACACATCTGTACCTTTAAAATGCAGTCCGTCCGTGGGGGTCCAAATTACAGTATCCACTAAATTCAAGGGATAACCAACCGGTAAAATCGCCTGAAGCGACAAGGAGTCACCCAAAACGATGTCAAAATTCGGTGGCAACGTAATGGCAGGATCCAATGCTTTCGGCACATTCAAAACCTGATTGAATTCGCAACCATTTACGTCCTGAATCCACAAGTTGTATTGGCCCGGTGCAATATTGGCAAAATCGATGCTCGGAACATAATTCTGGCCATTGTTGATGGAATACAAATATGGGCCAAAACCGCCATTTACCGTTCCGAAAGTAATCACTCCATCGTTGTCTTTGCACGAAGGACGATTCAAATTCACCTCAAAACCAGTAGGAACATTGGTTTCACGGAATACCGCCACGGTGTCTATTTTTTTACATCCAGTGGTCGTATTCAATACGGTCAAACTGTATATACCTTCCTGGTCCACCACTGGGTTCAAAGAATTATTCCCTGAAACAATTTTCCCATTGATCGTCGACCAAGTGTACTGATAAATAGAACCCGCCGAACCTGTTCCCAACAAGGTAACTTTATCAATAGAACACGTAAGCGTAAACGGTGCACCCGCATCGGCCAAGGGCAAGATAATATTGTCACTTACCACGGCTGTTGTACTGCTGGAACAACCATTTGTATTGTTTAACACCGTGAATAAATACGTACCGGAAGCATCCACAACCGCTTGATTTTTGGTGTCGCCACTCACAATATTTCCGTCAACTGTACTCCAGCTAAAGAGTATGTTGCTGCCACCTTGAGAAGCACTGCCATCCAGGGTAACTTGAGGCTTGGTACACGTAATAATGGCCGGGGAAGCAATTGCGATGCCTGGCGCCTGGGTATTTACGTCCACCAACACCTGGTCGGTTGCAGTACAGCCATTTTCATTGTTTTTCACAAACAATTGGTAGGTACCGCCCGCCACAATCGTGGGTGTCAGGCTATTTGCGCCAACCAGGATTTGGCCATTGTTCGTTGACCATTGATAGAAATAATCGCCTGTTTGACTGGAGCCTGTTCCATTCAATTGCAAAGAAGTGACCGCACAGGTCAATAAGCCATCGGTTCCTGCTTGCGCGATTGGGTTGGCAATATCCTGTGGCACAGTGGTCGTAACCGTTTGTGTACAACCATTGTCATTATTTTTAATCAACAAGGTGTACGTGCCTGGTTTGTCGGCCGTAGGTGCTAACGGATTGCTTTGGTCTGTCAGGTTGCCTCCATTGGTTGTCCAGGTGTACGACATATTGCCCGTGCTGGAACCTGCTGCGTTGAGGGTTACTTTCAGGACGGCACAAGTTAGTGGTGCTGGTGTTTGAATTACCGCAGTTGGCGGCACTTGATCCACATTGGCGACCACACTGGCCACACTGGTGCAACCATTTTGTTGGCTGGTCACCGTGAGTACATAGGTTCCACCCGCATTGATGGTTGGAGTAAGGGTGGTACCGCCATTTACAATACTAGCGCCTGCTGGTGCCGACCAAGCATAGGTAAATGAACCATTGGTAGCAACTGTACCCAATAATTGCGCCGTCGGATTGGCGCAGGTAAGGGTTGGAGCAAGCCCGGCATCGATGGATGGAGGTGTGATATCCTGATTTACGGTTACACTGGAGTTGGACACACAATTGTTGGTCGTATTGATGACCGAAAGTGTGTACAAACCTGGTTTATCAATGCTCGGGTTCAATGTATTTGGCCCGTTTACAATATTACCACCCAAGGTAGCCACCCAATTGTAGGTAAATTCAGCACCCACACTAGAACCGGCACCACTTAAGGTCAGGCTGGTTACTGCACAGGTCAATTCTGGCGCATTCGCAGCAATGGCTACCGGTACATCCGCGGCCTGAGTAATTTGGGCCGTCGAACTCTGGGTACAACCGTTGTTGGTATCGGTCACCAACAAGTAATAATCGCCCGCACCATTAACGGTCGGATTTAAAACATTGCTTGGTCCGACAAAATTACCGGTGTTGGTGGTCCATTGATAGGTAAAATTAGGTCCAACACTGGCCGTCGCGCTCATGGTGTACGTATTCTGCACACAAGTAAGTTGGAAGCCTGGTCCGGCATTGGCCTGTGGCTGCGCAAAATCCGTATTAATCGTTACATTATCGGTGCTGGTACAACCATTGGTAGTGTTGGTCACCACTAAAACAAATGCGCCGCCCTGATTCACAATGGGCGCAGCCGTGTTCGCTCCCGATAAAATGCCAGCGCCTGTCCAAGCGAAGGTGAAATTGGCACCGCTTGGGTTTCCAGTGCCACCGACCTGAATTTGCGGGTTAAAACAATTGAGTATTTTATCCGCACCTGCATCAACGGGTGGTTTTACAATATCCTGTGAAACCGTAACGGTTGCTTCAGAAGAACATCCATTGGTCGTGTTGGTGATCACCAGGGTATAATCGCCGGGTGTATTGGCCACTGCATTTAAGCTGGTGCCACCACTTGCGATACCCGTTCCATTCCAGTTGTAGGTAAAATTGGCCCCTACGGATGAACCATTGCCATTCAAATTCACTTGAGGGGTGATGCAATTCAGGATTGCCGGCGTAGCAATGGCCACCACTGGATCATTGGCATCCCCTTGAATACTCACATTATCACTGGCCGTACAACCATTCAACGTGTTGGTTACCAATAAGGTATAAACGTCGGGAGTGTTAATTTGCGGATTCAAAATATCCGTCGCAGACAAGAATACGGACCCGTTTTGTGCCGACCATTGGTAAATGAAGTTCGCGCCTGTACTAGAGCCAGTTCCATTCAGGGCCAAGGTTGGCACGGTGCAGTCCAAAATTTGGACGGGACCTGCTTCTACCGTTGGTGCAACCAAATCGGCATCCACATTTACATTAAACGTAGCGGTACAGTTATTTGCAGTATTGGTTACCACCAGGGTGTATTGACCTGGCAAGGTTACAGCAGCCTGTAAAGTACCCTGACCAGCACTGATGTTGCCATTCACGGTGCCCCATTGATAGGTAATGGTTCCACCGGTGGTAGATCCTGCACCATTTAGAGTAATTTGTTGAACGGCGCAAGTCAGGATGCCACTCGGTACCGCAATCGCAGTAGGCAGGTTGGCATTGCTGGTTACGACCGCCGATGCAGCGGAAGTACAACCGTTGGAAGTATTAGTTACCACCAGGGTATACGTTCCGGCAGCGGTTACCGTGGGTGAAAGGGTTGTTCCACCCGCGCCGATACCGCCACCACTGGAAGAACTCCAGCTGTAGGCAAAATTAGCGCCAGTGCTAGAACCAGCACCACTCAACAACAAAGCAGGCGTGGTACAATTCAATTGACCAGGTTGTGCAACGACAGCCGTCGGATTGGTGATATTTTGGCTGATTACAACACTCGCTGTGCTGGTACAACCATTGGTCGCATTGGTTACCACCAGGTTAAAGGTGCCTGGGCTGTTAACCGTTGGGGTTGGGGTTGTGCCGCCTGAAACGATACCAACACCCGTCCAGTTATAGGTCAAATTAGGCGCAATGGTAGCAGTAGAATCCCCTAAGGTCAAAACTGTAGTAGCACAGGTAAGGGTTGCTGGCGATCCTGCGGTTGCCAAAGGCGGTTGGATATCCTGCCCCACCAACACGGAAGAAGTAGCGGTGCAATTGTTGGTTGTATTGGTCACCAACAAGGTATAATTGGCCGGGGCACTCACCACCGGATTGAGGGTTGTTTGGCCCGAAACAAATACGCCACCGGGCGAGGAAGACCACTGAAACGTGAAATTAGCCCCGGTTGAGGAGCCCGCGCCACTGATGGTCAACTGTTTGGTGGTACAATTTAATTGTCCAGTGACGGCTGACAAAGCCACCGGCACAGAATTGTCCTGGCTAACTATAACTTGCTCGGT
>CAIVGO010000479.1 GCA_903905445.1 uncultured Bacteroidota bacterium | reverse complement strand
TCGTATTATGCCGCCTATATTTTTGTGATCTGGCAAACGGTAAAGGCACAAATCACCATTGGCGCACTCACCTTTTTGGCGGGTTCTTTCCGGCAGTTGCAAGGATTGTTGCAAGGCATTGTGGCGCGTTTTTCCCGGATTGCAGAAACAGCGTTGTACCTCCAGGATTTGTTCGACTTTTTAGAATTAAAGCCCTTTTCTGCCACCAATCCGGGTAAAAAGAAACTTCCACGCCCCATCCAGGAAGGTTTTCGCTTTGAAAATGTAGGCTTTAAATACCCCGAAAGTGAAAAATGGGCCATCCGGCATTTAACATTTACCTTACAACCCGGCGAAAAACTGGCCCTCGTAGGTGAAAACGGTGCAGGCAAAACCACCCTGGTAAAACTGCTCGCCCACTTGTACGAACCCACTGAAGGCCGCATTTTATTGGATGGCATTGACCTGGCCACCTACGACCCTGATGATTTACGGCAGCAAATCGGCATTATTTTCCAGGATTATGTGCGGTTTATGTTTACCGCTTCCGAAAACATCGCGGTGGGTAATATTTCAGAAAAAACCAATCAGCCGCGCATTGAAGACGCTGCGCATAAAAGCCTGGCCGACAGTGTGGTTGCTAATTTGCCGAAACAATACGATCAAATGTTGGGCAAACGCTTCCTCGGCGGCGTAGAATTATCGGGCGGACAATGGCAAAAAGTGGCCCTCGCGCGGGCGTACATGCGCGATGCCCAACTGATCATTCTGGATGAACCGACCGCTTCGCTGGATGCCCGGGCCGAACATGAAGTGTTCCTGCGTTTTGCAGCCCTGCTCAAAGGCAAAGCCGCGGTGTTGATTTCCCATCGTTTTTCAACCGTACGTATGGCCGATCGCATTTTATTTTTGGAAAATGGCGAATTATTGGAACTCGGCAGCCACGAAGAACTGCTGGAAAAGGGCGGTAAATATGCCGAGTTGTTCCGTTTGCAGGCAAAAGGATATGTGTAAGTGTCTCGAAAAAGTAATAATCTGTTAAAAGTCTTGATAATAAGGTGTTTAAATCGCGCATATTTTTGGCAACATCAAAAAACTGACGTACTTTTGTCCCCGCTAAACTCGGATGGATAGGCAATAACTGCCGTTTGACCCTTAGAAATTCGAATTTGGTGTAATTTTTTACCTATTCACCTACAACAGCCAAAGGGTTGTTGCAATTTCAAAAAAATGGCAGTTTATTACAACAAAGAAAAAATCGAATCCATCGTAGCACAATATGGTGGCGATTCGAAAAACACCGGAAACGTAGAGGCACAGATCGCATTGTTGACGTACCGCATCGAATGCCTTTCCGCCCACTTGCGCATCAACAAAAAAGACCATGCCACCCGTCGCGCTTTGCTTTCGATGGTAGGTCAACGAAAAAGTTTGCTGTCGTACTACATGAAGAAAGATATCTTCGCGTACCGCGCACTGATCGAAAAACTTGGACTTCGTAAGTAAGCACGTTCAAATCCGGTGGTTGGGAAAAATGCCTAGCCGCCGGATTTTTTTTTATAAATTGAATTTTCACAAGCTCCGGCTGTTCTACCTCCGATCTGGATCGAACAAAACGGCTTTCAAGGAGAGGACATTATATTCAAAAATGGGGAACTGCTATTCCCCCACACAAAGACGCAGTTGGAAAAGCCCGGCTTTTCTTCGAAACGCATCGCTGCATCTTTGTGTGTAGTATCGGTTTTTGAATGTCACTCCCGCTGAAACAAAGGTATTCAGGGCTTTTTTAGTCCAATTATTCGAATACAACCGTTTTTTTGACTTGAATCGAGTGGAATAGACGTGGCATTAACCTGTTTATTACTATGGGAAAGCAAATCCCGTTGAGTACCTCCCTCCAATTGCCGGATGGACGGGAAATCACCCTTGAAACTGGCAAACTTGCCACCCAGGCCGATGGTTCCTGCGTGTTGCGTATGGGCAACACCATGCTGCTCGCCACCATCGTGAGCGCTAAAAAAGCCAAGCCTGACCAACCTTTCTTCCCACTTTCTGTCGACTATCAGGAAAAATTCGCCGCTGTAGGTCGTATTCCTGGTAACTTCTTCCGTCGTGAAGGCCGTATTTCAGATTATGAAGTATTGGTAAGCCGTTTGGTCGACCGTGCGTTGCGTCCTTTGTTCCCAGACGGGTACATGAACGAAACACAGTTGATCATCACCCTGATTTCTGCCGATAAAGACGTAATGCCCGATGCTTTGGCCGGTTTGGTAGCCTCTACCGCTGTTGCTGTATCGAATATTCCGGTAGAAGCCTTGTTCGCGGAATGCCGCGTAGCACGGATTGATGGCCAATTGGTGGTAAATCCGGGCCGTGAAGCCCTGAAACGCGCCGATCTGGACTTTATCGTTGCCGCTACCAAAAACGACATCACCATGGTGGAAGGTGAGGCCGACGAATGCCAGGAACACGAACTGATCGAAGTGCTGAAAACAGCGCACGAATTCATCAAAGTGATGATCGCGGCACAAGAACGCCTGGCTGAAATGGTGGGCGAATCTGCCCTCGTTAAACGTCCGGTGGTTGCACTTCCAGAGCATGATGTGCTGAAAAAACACATTGAAGACCTTATTAGCGCCGATGTTTATGCGCTTGCACGCAGTTCCAGCGACAAATCGACCCGAAAATCGGTGATCGATGGCATCAAGGAAAAAACCTTGAAGCAGGTAAAAGAAGAATTCGGCGACGAATTCTGGGCAGAATGGGCCTCTACCGCCGATCGCTACTTCGAAAAAATCAAAAAACACATCATCCGCGACGTGGTATTGTCGGACGGCAAACGCCTCGACGGCCGCGCCAGCGATGAAGTACGTCCGATCTGGACAGAAGTAGATTACCTGCCTTCTGCGCATGGTTCGTCGATCTTCAACCGCGGCGAAACCCAATCCCTCACTTCTTTGACGCTGGGTACCAAGCAGGATCAGATGTTGATCGACAATGCATTGGACTACCATGATGAAAAATTCATCCTGGCGTACAACTTCCCGCCGTTCTCGGTAGGTGAAGTAAAACCGTTGCGCGGCCCGGGTCGTCGTGAGATTGGCCACGCCAACCTGGCAGCGCGTTCGATCAAAAAAGTAATGCCCGACGATTTTGCGTACACCGTGCGTTTGGTATCCGATATTTTAGAATCCAATGGTTCGTCTTCTATGGCGACCGTTTGTGCGGGTTCTTTGGCTTTGTTTGATGGCGGTGTGCCAATTAAAGCACCGGTAGCAGGTATTGCGATGGGCGCGATTGCGGATGAAAAAGGCCGTATTGCGATTTTGTCGGACATTTTGGGCGACGAAGATGCCTTGGGTGATATGGACTTCAAAGTGACCGGTACTGCGAAAGGCATCACTGGCACACAGATGGACATCAAGATCGACGGTATGCCGTACGAATTGCTGGAAAAAGCCTTGTTGCAAGCCCGCGCAGGTCGTATCCACATCCTGAACGAAATGGCGAAATCACTGGAAGCGCCACGTCCAGACCTCAAGCCGCATGCACCGCGTGTGATTGAGTTCCGCATTCCGAAAACGCTGATTGGTGCGGTAATCGGACCGGGCGGTAAAATTATCCAGGAAATCCAGGCAGTATCAGGTACCACCATCAGCATCGACGAAGATGAAATTGGCGGTATCGTGGCCATTTTTGGTCCGGGCAAAGATGCCTTGGATATGGCATACAAACGGGTACAAGACATCGTGTTCATCCCTGCGGTGGGCGATATTTTTGACGGTGAAGTAGAAGAACTGGCAGAATACGGCGCGTTCATCAAATTCAAGGGCAAAACCGGTTTGATGCACGTATCTGAAATTCAGCATACCCGTGTGGAAAAAGTAGAAGACGTATTGAAAGTGGGCGACAAGATCACCTTCAAATTGTTGGACATTGATCCGAAAACAGGCAAAATGAAACTTTCGCAGCGTGCAATCCTGGCAAAACCGGATGGCACCATGCCCACCGACGAAGAGAATGCAGCCCGCGCACAACGCGGTGGCGGCACGGGTGGCGCAGGTGGCGGCGACCGCAGAAGCGGTGGTGGACGCGACGATCGCCGGGGCGGTGGCCGTGACGACCGCAAAGGCGGCGGCGGCGGACGTCGGTAGGTTTTAAACGATATTTTAGGTAATAAAAAAAGGCTTGAAACACGCTTGAGGCGGGTTTTGAGCCTTTTTTGTAGCCAAAAACATTACGGAATACATACATTTACAAAAAATATCCAACAGGATTGTAGTTTTGTACCACATAACTAACAGTGCATGCGCAAAATAAGAATAGAAAATTTTGGCCCCATTCAGGGAGGGTACGCTGAAAACGGAGGCTGGTTAGATATAAAAAAAGTAACCGTTTTTATCGGGAATCAGGGTAGCGGCAAAAGCACTTTGGCAAAACTGATTTCAACGCTTAGCTGGATCGAAAAAGCCTTGTTTATCGGCATTTTGAAAGAAGGAGAGTTGAATACCCACAACCGATTTATCAAACAATTGGCCTATCACCGCATAGACGACTATATCAAAACAGATACAAGTATTGAATATCAAGGAAATGCATATACACTGCGGTTTTCGGGCGGACGATTTGAATCAGAAAAATCGCTAAGCAATGGATATCTGCTGCCTAAAATTATGTATGCCCCCGCAGAACGCAATTTTTTGAGCACGGTTGATCGGCCAGATAAGCTGAAAAACTTGCCAAGTTCACTCTATACTTTTAATGATGAATTTGATGCTGCAAAGGTTCTTTTTGCGGGTGGATTGGAATTACCGATTAACAATGTGCGGTTTGAGTACGATAAATTGAATAAAATAGCGCACATCGTTGGAGAAAATGCGGCTTATAAACTCCGGTTATCAGAGGCATCCAGTGGATTCCAATCAACGGTTCCTTTATTTTTAGTCACCAAATACCTTACAGAACGTTTACTGGCAGAAGAAGATCCTTCTATACAGGAAAAGTCACTTTCAGATCGAAGAAAGATCGAAAAAGAGGTTAAATCAATCATAAATGACCCCTTACTAACAGCAGAAGTCCGGCAGGAATATTTACGACTTTTGAGTGCAAAACTTAAGCGGTCTTGTTTGATTAATATTGTGGAGGAACCGGAACAGAATCTATTTCCGCTGTCACAAAAGAAGATACTGGAGAGTTTACTGGCTTTCAATAACCGTCACATTGAAAACCGATTAATTATCACAACGCATAGTCCTTATTTGATCAATTATTTGAGTATTGCAATTCAAGGGCAGTATTTATCATCCTTAATGCATAAGAAAGAAAGTGCAAAAGGGCTGTTTGAACAACTGGATAAGGTTGCCCCGGAAGCATCTTTAGTTGATGGATCAGATGTCGTAGTTTATGAACTGGACGAAAAAAATGGCTCCATTGCCCGACTCGCAAATACAGAAGGCATTCCATCGGACAAGAATTTCCTTAATTTGTCGATTCGACAGGGAAATGAATTGTTTGACCAACTTTTAGAAATTGAAGAATCGTTATGACTTTAAATTTTCTAGAGAATACTTGTTCTGAACCGGTCAGAACCGATGCGATGTTTGGCATTTGCGATGACCAGGACGGAGAAAAAGCGTATAGTACAACCAATACACCAGAAAAATGGATTGCCACCGTAAAAAATGAACGTATCATTGAACTTGTTTTTACCCCCGTTGACAATTGTCTGATGGATGGTCATGAATTTATTGGAATTAGAAGGTGTGATGGTATTTTAACTTCCACCCAACATTTGTACTTCATAGAACTAAAGAACCAGTCAAAAAACTGGATCGGCAACGCCATTGAACAGTTGGAATCGACCATTGTACTTTTTAAGGCAAATCACAATATTGACGCATTCAAACATAAGAAAGCATTTGCCTGCAACAAGAAACATCGCCATTTTCAAGAGATTGATAATGAACTAAATATCGCTTTTTTTAGAAAGCATAAAGTTAGAATTGATGTGCAAGCAGAGATTTTAGTGGTTTAGCGCATTTCCATTCAAAAGTTATCGTCTTTTACAAAAAAATCCAATCCATGCTGAATATCTTCACAGCATGAAACAACTACCATTCTTCGTCATTTGCCTGTTTTGTGCCATCAGCTGCGCTAAAACACCACAGGACACCCCTACCCCACCAACTTCCAACCCTAATACACCCGATCCCGATCCAGTAGCATACGCGGTGCCTTTCGCGGGCGTACCCAACACAACAGACATCGCCATGTACGAAGTCAATATGCGGGCGTTTAGTGTCGCGGGCACATTTAAAGGCGTTGAAGCGCGGTTGGAC
>CAIVGO010000478.1 GCA_903905445.1 uncultured Bacteroidota bacterium | reverse complement strand
GTACGTTCGCGCAGACGATTAAACGTAAGTACCCCTTCCAGGCCCAACTCCCCCATGCCGTTTCTAAAATTTTGATACACAAAGGAAGAGTCGTTGGGCGCTTGTTGGTCGAGTAAGTAATTCGCATTGCTGTTAGTGCCATTTAGCCAGTCGTTGTTTTGAATTCCATACGAGCGCTTGGTATCCAGGCCGAAACTGCGGGTTAATAAAAAACGCCCACGCAGGTCGAACGACAACAGGCCCCCCGGCCGGTAAACCAGGTTTTTAGCCATTGTTAATCCGCCTCCGTACCCTTTAAAATCAATTTTTACATCGCCGGTTTGAAAGGCGGTGCCGCCGTCGATTCCGAGCGTAACCCAACCGGCGCTTCGGGCGGGAAAATGGGTGTTTTGCGCAAAGAGCGTGGAGGCAAAAAGGGCAAGGCATAACGTTAGGAGGCGCATATAATAAGGGGATGTATGCATGAATGGATATCTTTCGTTTTCGGAGACAAGATTCGGGTTTTTTGGTGGAAAAAAGAAAGGGCTTTTCTGGATTAAAGTATATTTTTAACTTATATGATTGCGTATTTGACATTTGTTTGGTTAAATTTTGGGGCTGGATGGGGGGATTTGGGTGTTTTGGGTGCTGCTTATTTGATTTGGAGGGTCGGAAATTGACGCATGGTGTTGTCGGGTACAACCCGACTGAAGGACACACACGGTAGATCCGCGGACGCGCAAAAAAAACAGCATCGGAACCATCCAATGCTGTTTTTTAAACCATTTTTCAAAAAAATCCTACTTCCAACCGCCGCCCATCGAGCGATAGAGGTTGATCCACACATTAAATTGCGCCGCTTTGGTTTCAATCAGTTCCATGCGCGATTCTAGGGCGTCGCGTTGGGTGAGTAAAACTTCGCCGTAATCGGCCCGGGCGCCCGTAAACAATTGATTTGCAATGGAAACCGATTCATTGAGGGTTTGCACCTGGCGCTCTTTTAAGGCATAGCGGTTTTGCAGGTTATCCAAATTGGCCAATTGGTTGGTCACTTCAATACAGGCATTCAAAATGGTCTGTTCGTAGTGGTACACCGCCTGGGTTTGTTTGGCATTGGCCGTAAAATAGGCGGCTTTGATGGCGTTTTTATTCACCAATGGCCCCACTAATTCACCCGCCAATCCCAACAACAACGATTCGGGCAGTTTGAAGAAGAAACCTGGCGTTACGGCCTGATTCCCCAATGCTGCCGTGAGCCGCAATCCGGGCAGGAAATTGGCGCGGGCTGATTTCACATCTAATTTGGCAGCCGCGATTTCCAGTTCTGCCTGGCGAATGTCGGGTCGGTTGACCAACAATTGGGCCGGCACACCCGTGCGGGTGGTATCGGGCAGTACCTCGTTGAAGGTCTGGGCATTGCGCTGCACCGGTTGCGGAAAACGCCCGGTCAAAAAATTGATTCGGTTTTCGGCTTCCACGATGCTTTGCAACAGATTGTATTGCAATGCCTGGTTTTTCAACAACTCGGCTTCGAAGCGTTTTACCGCCAATTCGGTTGCCCGGGCCGCTTCTTTTTGCAATTTAACAATCGATAGTGCCTTTTCCGTGAGTTGGATGTTGTTGCGCACGATTTCAAGCTGGTTGTCGAATGCCAACAATTCGTAATAGGCATGCGCAATTTCGGCCACCAATTGGGTCACCATAAAATTCCGGCCCTCCTGCGTGGCTAAATACCGCAAAACAGCTGCCTGCCGCGCATTGTGCAACTTTTTCCAAATATCGACCTCCCAGGAAGCCTGCGCAGCGACCAAAAAGTCGGGCACCGGATCGGGGAAGGCTTTGGTTTCCGACAAAGGAACGTTGTGCTCGGTTGCGCCGCGCACGGTGTACCGGCTCGCCTTGTCGACCCCCATGCCGCCGCCCAGCCGAACGAAGGGCAGGTATTCCCCTTTGCGGGCCAAAGCTTCGTTTTGTGTCACGGCAATTTCCTGGGTGAAAATAAGGAGCTCCTGGTTGTTGCGTAAGGCGGTGTCGATCAAGGCCTGCAACGCCGGGTCTTTAAAATATGCCTGCCAGTTGATGTAGGCTGCCTGAGCGGTGTCTTTCGCGTTGGCAAACCCCTGGGGCGTGGTATTGTTTGCAGTTTTCTCTACCAGTGTCGGCACCTTACATGCTTGCACGAGCAAAAGTAATAAGATGCCGATTGGCAAATGATTAATGATTTTTTTCAACATGGTCTACATAATCTTCGGTTAACGAATCAAAGTTTTCATCGCGGATCAATTTCCGGCCTGCTGCCAGGCTGCCAAATACGTAATACAGTCCGGGTACAACAATTACCCCGAAAATGGTACCGAGCAACATGCCACCCAGTGCCGAAGCGCCGATGGTTTTGTTGCCGATGGCGCCGGGTCCTGTGGCCCCTACCAGCGGAATCAAACCTGCCACAAAGGCAAAGGAGGTCATTAGAATGGGTCGGAATCGAACTTTAGCGGCCTCAATCGCAGCCTCCAGCACGGTGCTACCTTTCTGGTGTTTTTGTACGGCAAATTCCACGATCAACACGGCGTTTTTCCCTAAAAGGCCTACCAACATGATTAAACCCACCTGGGCATAAATGTCGTTGGAAAGTCCCATCCAATGCAAAAACAAGAAGGAGCCGAACACACCCGCGGGCAGGGAAAGGATCACGGCGAATGGCAGGAGGAAACTCTCGTATTGCGCCGCCAAAATCAGGTACACAAACACCAATACAATCAAGAAGATATACAACGCCTCGTTGCCCCGTTCAACTTCGTCTTTCGACAACCCTCCCCAATCGATGTCGTACCCGCGTGGGAGGGTATTTTTCGCAACCTCCTGGATGGCTTTGATGGCCTCTCCGCTGGAGTATCCTTTCGCAGGCGATCC
>CAIVGO010000477.1 GCA_903905445.1 uncultured Bacteroidota bacterium | reverse complement strand
GTTGGGTTGCAACGTGTCTTTTATTTTTATGGTAATAATTTTACTCGGATTAGAAGGCAAAACATCGGGCGCTGTATTCATTGGTGGCGAAATGACGAGTTGTTTGCTAACGTTCTTTAGTTTTATATATTCGTCAAAAGTTAATTTTATTTCTTTCGCTGTAAAATTGGTGCTGAAATTCTTTGGAAAACTCATTTTCAAAATGGGTGCAATAGAATCTTTTAATCCGCCAGTTATTGAGCCTCTTTTGGCACAGCCAATGACAATCATTACTAGCAATAGAAGCACATGTTTTATTCGAACTTTCAGCATAAATCTAAAATTGAGATGCCACAAAATAACAATTATATTTAGTGGAATGAAAATGTTTTGTATTATTTTTAGGAGTAAAATGAGTGCAATTATAATAATCTCCCTACGAATGCGACATTGCCATGCAAACAATGCTAATTCGGGTTCCCGGAATTTTCAATAAAGCGCGACAACACGCTTCTAATGTGGAGCCAGTATTTTGGTCAATTCGTCCTTCCATTTGGTTGCGTTCTCCAGGCTCATGTCCGAGGTCATTTCGTTGTTGATGAACAGCGTTTTATCCGGATTTACCATAATTGCCGATAAAGAAGCCGTGCTCAGCGGTTCGAGGCACTCAAAATAATGGTCGATGGGGCCGCCCTTTACACTGGCAAAACCGGTAGCGCCCGCATTAATTTGGAGTTGCAATTCGTCAAAAAATCGTGTCACTTCGATGGCAGGCCATTCTGAAACCGGCGGCAAATTTTTATGCATTTCAAAATTGGCGGGTATTTTAAACAGATCGCTGGTTGCCAATGCCGTACCAGGCAGGTTGGCGGCAAACGCAAATTTTTTGCCATCGCTCCAACCAATGGACACCACGCGCCCTTGTACGCCCAAAATCCAACGGTTGGGATGCGCGGGGTTGTTGGGTGGCCCAAACATTTTTTCCGAAATCTCTTGGCGCAGTGTTTCGTCAGAAAATTCCAAGATGACCTCGTAAAGTGGTTGTTTTCCTGTTACGCCGAAATGATAGATTGCCTTTTCCAGGCCATCCTTTGCGATGTTTTCAACGATTTCAATATTTTTAGGATTGGCTTTGGGTTTCGGCAATCCGGGTTTATTGGATGTGAAGGCTGCTTTTGCGATCCCCAGGTTAGCGCCCGTCAAAGTTTTGGTGGTGCGTTCAAACGCGCGTTCGCCGGGCGTTTGCGCAAGGATTTGGCTGCCGAAAAGGAGCAAAAACAAGCAAATTTTGTTCATTTTGGTGTGTTTTATGATGGTTTTTTTTAAAAATAGGCTTTAAAATAAAAATACCCACAAAATTAGTTGTTAAACCTGAACCGCCAAGTCGTCCTTAACGAACCAAGGTGACATTTCCTTTTAAAGGTTCTCGTCTTCCATCGGGATACAACACTTCAGCGATCCAGGTATAAACACCGATGGGAAATTCCTTTTCCTGTCCTTGTGGGTTCCAGGCATTGCTTTCATCATTGGTTTGGATTTGGTTGCGTTCAAATACCAGACTGCCCCAGCGATCAAATATTTGAAAAAAAACAACTTGCAACTGGTTTTTAGCATAAATCAGAAAAAGGTCGTTGTTGCCATCCCCGTCCGGCGTGAAAACATTGGGCACATAAAGATCGCGTTCTACGTCAATGATTTGTTGGTCGGTGGCATTACACCCGAATTCGTTGGTAACCAACACGTTGTACAGTGTTTTTTGATAAGGATAAACGGCTTGATACGCACAGTGTTTGCATTGATGCGCATCTTCGGGATTGGAAGTCCAAAGCTGGTCAAAAAACCTTCCCGCGCCCGTGATGTCGGGTTGCAGTACGATGGTATCCCCAATTTGTATTAGCGTATCCGGTCTAAGGCTCACTTGAATGCCCCCATCAAGCACGATGAAGGTATCTACGCCCGTTTCGCATTCGGTTTGAATTTCAAGTAAATACGTACCACTTTGGGTTGCAAGCAGGGTAGGGGTTTGGGCGCCGGTTTCCCAGCGGTAGTTTTTTGCCCCGAGCATGGTTCCATTGAGTAGGGTGGCGTCGCCCGGACAAAGCACCCGTGCATCGGCAGACAAAGTATTTTGAAGGTCATCCACAAAAAAAGCGGTCGAATCGAATAGTACATGGGTCCTTGGATCGTCTGAAACCAGGTTTTCTGGCTGGATAGATTGAATTGTTACATTTTTCAGCGTGGCCTGGTTTTTATAAATACCGGTTGGTACATCGTCTAGTTTTACCCGGATTACCAATGAATCGACCCCTTCAGGAACCGCCATATTCTCGATCATTAAATAATCGGTGCCGACGCCACTCAGAATTTGGCCGCCGAACGGGTTTTTCACCATTTTTTCAATCGTGCCACCGTCTGGAATCCAGTCTTCCAGGGCAATACCTGTTTGGGTAGCACCGGTGCGGTTGGAAAGTGTAAAAACAAAATCCAGGCTGCCGCAATGGGAAACATGGTCGGGGAAGGCTGTTTTTTGAAAATTAAAGGCACCTGGGCAGCTGCAGCCATCGGATCGGTTGCCGCCGCTCATAAAATCAATGGGTATTTTTGATAATACGGCTCCCGTAAAAGTACTGAGCTGATACAGGTATTTTTCTTCATAATACGTGCCAATGCCCCATAAATTGCCAAAAGCATCAAAAAACAAGGCAGGTAAACCGGTAAAAATATCGGTGATGACAAAGGGATCAACCGTTACTTTTCCGGTCGAAATATCAATGGTGGCCAATCTTTGTTGTGCCGCATCAAACCCATACAATATTCCGCTGACCGGGTTAAAAGCGATGTCGGTCGTAACAAAAGTTTGCATTCCCGGC
>CAIVGO010000476.1 GCA_903905445.1 uncultured Bacteroidota bacterium | reverse complement strand
GTTGGCGCTGAATCCAGAAATTCTTTGCGGTGGTGCTCGCCGATGCCGAATACATCCAACCCCATTTTATCGGCAAATTCTATACGTTCGAGCAGCAAGGCCAGTGCGTCCTGGCTATTTAAATGGGTTGTGGTGGCATCAAAATTCGCGGCAAAACTGTCTATACCGATTTCCATGTGTGGTGCAAATTGTGGTTAAAATACAATTATTGAGTTGAAAACTCCACAATATAGGGCTTTAATGGAATTGCGTTGCTGTTCCTGAAACTTTGCTCAATTACGAATTGATAGGTTTGATTCGGCTTCAACCGAACCTCATACGTAATTGATTTGCCGTCCTCCGCGAATTTTGCGGAAAGAATATCCGGGAAATAATCTTTTCCCAATTTTCCATAGTCTGTTGACCGAAACCGCGTATCCATGGCTTCAGAAAACGCAATCGTAATTTGTTGGGTATCGGCGCTTACTTTTTTACTGCCATTTTTAAACTCTTTAATACCTGTGACAAAAGGCCGCGATTTTTCAAAACGCTTTTTTAGCACCTTGAGCGGTTTTGAGCAATAGCCCGACTGATCCACCAATGCTTCCACTTGCGATGGTTGGTTGAAATCCAGTTCTATTAACGCTTTGATTGCCAGGGTTTTATTCTGGGCTTTTGTATAGTATTGTTCGGCAATGGCATACCCAACATAATATCCCAAATCACGTATCTTAAATTCGTTTTCAAAGTCATTCCAAATCCAGTTATACGCCCAAGGTGAAAACATTTCTTTTTCAAACGCTTCTCGAACCCGGTGCGCATTGTTTTTTCCAAAATTTATGGCAGGTGTAGGGGACGATTTTTCCAAAGCAAGTGTTGGCACAAACTCTGCGATGCCTTCAAATAAGCTTTGGGACAACAAATCATAACCACCTTCTGTATTTTGTTGAATATGAATGTATTCATGTATGTTCAGAAAAACAATGTCGTTAATTGGGTTGGTTGCAAAATAAGGTTTTAAGTGACTAAAATCTACCGTAAATTCACTGGTATTCGTATGCGCATCCGCCGTAGCAAGTTCGCTACCAATCAATAATTGTTTATTCAGGGCCGTACCCGGGGTTCTCAAAGCCCCAATCGTAAAATAAATATTGGTCGGTTTTAGGTCCGGATAAATCACTTTTAGTTTTTCAACGCCTTGCTCGATGGCAGTAGCAAAGTCTTTCGACTTCAGCGTATTCTTCCGGATAGACGACCAAAACATTGGATATTTATGAATTGCGTTCAGATATTCTTGGGGTGTATATCTACGTGCCTGCATAATTAAGGGCAATCCTTCCGATCCTTTTTCAAAGAAAAGTTTATCGAGATATTCCAGTTGCAAGCTTGTATCGCTGGTAGTTTGTATTTTATCGTAGGCTTCCCAAAAATGGTCAATATCGGATGTGATAATAAAGTGGTTGTTGCTTTGCGCAAGTGCACATGTTAGGTTAAATGTCAGGAAAAGGGCTGTGCTTAGGTATTTCATGTTGCTGTTTTAGGTGAGATATGTATTTTAATTCAATTTTTTCCAATAAACCACCTTGTCATCGCCATCCTTCCAAAAGTCCCGAATCACCGCTTCCTTGTTGTAACGTAGGTTTTCATAAAACTTTCTTGTACCCTGAAATTCATCTGATCCGGAAGTTTCAACGATCAATATGCGGTGCCCTTGCCCTTTTAATTGGTCTTCAAGGTAAGTCATCATTTTATGTCCGACGCCTTTTCCTTGAAAATCGCTTTGTACACCAATGGCATACAGGTTAAATGTTCCCTCGGTAAGTTTTTCCGGAGCGCAATAACCAATGGATATAGGAATATCGTCGTTTGTTGCCGTAAACCAAATATCCTGGGTTTCCTGATTTTCGAAATAGTCTGCCATCAAGTCTTCCAGCATGTCGGAAGGAAACAATTCGATGGAGTCCAAAACGCTTTTCAGGTGATTTAGATCTT
>CAIVGO010000475.1 GCA_903905445.1 uncultured Bacteroidota bacterium | reverse complement strand
GTGAGGAGTGATAAAGTGAGGAGTGATAAGTGAGGAGTGATGCGTTGACTTGAACACTAAAGCCCGAAGGGCTGACATGATTATAGATTTATAATCGTGTCAGCCCTTCGGGCTTTACGACCCTAGCGGGGTCGCATCTTTGTAACAAAATGATCACCAGCCAATTACGACCCCAGCGGGGTCGCATCTTTGTAAAAACAAATGTTAAATAAACCATTACGACCTAAGAGAGGTCGCACATTTGTAAAAACCAGATAAATTTAATTGCGAATTGCCAATTTACGCAACATCACTCCTCACTCCTCACTCATCACTCATCACTCCTCACTCACTTCCCATAAGGGCAATGCCGACACCCGCTACCACAACAAGTGCCGCGCTTTTTTAAATAATGCTCCGTGAAAACAAAATACCCGTTTTCAATATAATAATCCAACCCTTCTTGAAGCGGTAGAGGTTTTGTATCCGGTTCCGGCTGTTTTTCTTTCGACATTCCTGTGGTTTACGCGTTGTCTGCATAAACAATGCGATAAACCTAATTGTTTTGAAGCCAGGTGCCTATAAAAAATTATATTTTTATAGGCTCTAAAGCGCCTTTTCCATCCGAAAATGTGGGATGCCTACTTCCTCAAATTGAGCGCCCACCGAATTGTATTCCAAGGCCTTATAAAATGGAACGGCTGTTTCACGCGCATGCAACACCATCTTTTTATAGCCAGACTGGCTGGCCAAATCTTCTGCTGCTTTCACCAATTCTTTGCCAACACCCTTACCCTGACAATCGGGCGCAACAGCCACCTGGCGCATCTTGATAACCTCCACATCCTGGGGGGTTAGGTTGAGGTACCCGATCAACACGCTATGGTTCGAATAGGCCGCCAAATGCACCTGATCGTACTCCTCGGCCAATTGCTCCTCGGTATACGTAAGTCCAAGCGGACGACGCAAAACTTCATAACGCAATTGCACCGCCTCGTCGAATGCAGGGGTTCCAAACGCAATTTGTAAGATATACATGGGTCACATTTTAATTATAAGTAAAAAAGGGGCTTTCTTTTAAATTAAAAATCAACACCCTACCTTCGCAACAAAATATACCTTCCAACATGATCCTCGATACGAACCCGGAAGAACAAACTTCCAACCCGGTTACACCACCTGAACAAGACATCCGGATAACACCTTTTATACGCACCATCTGGGCGGAAATCATTCTTTGGACGTTTGTCTGTTTAGGATTAACGGTCCTGTATCTGGTACTCTCCGGTTTTTTTGTATTCACCAACCGCAATCCGTTGTTGAACCAAGAACTCCAATCCGTTCAGTACTTTTCCTACTTTGTTTCCATCCTCTTCGTGCTTTGGCCAGTCTGGTATAGTTTCAAATTCGCAACAATGCTGAAAAACGGGATGGAAACCGATGAAATGGACTCCATTACCGATGGTTTTAAGTACTTTCGATACAATTATGCTTTTTACGGCATTCTCGCACTGATTTATATCGGGTTTATTGTATTGATGTTTTTCCTGCTATTCGTCATCGGAAGTCTTGCCAACACACGCTAACACCAAAATAAACGACACTTATGGAAATCCTGGACGACGATTATACCCGCAATGAATTAACAGAAGAAGGCGGTAATTTGCCTTATGAACTCTTTCACAATTGGATACTAACCGGAAAATGGACCGTTTTCCTGGCTATTTTGGGTTTTATTTTTACGGGTTTATTTGCTTTGGTGGGTTCCCTCGCAGGCACGATGGTCACCTTGTTCGCCCAACTAGAAACTGCAGGCAATCCGGTATATTCCATGATTTCCCGTTTTTTCCAATACGGCATGCTTGGTGTCTTGATCGTAGTAGGTATTTTGGCTTTTTATTATTATTTTTTATACCAATTTGGTTCCAACTTGCAAAATGCAGTACGTTACAAAAACCAAAGCCAATTTGAACAAGCCTGGGCAAATTACCGCAATTATGTGCGCATGTCGGCTATTCTGATTGGAATCGGCATGCTGCTTTATATTGTTGCCATGGTGTTATTTGCAGCACATCCATACAGCACACCGATTCCAATTGCAGAATAGATCTTAATTTTTATGGTAAAATATGCTTTACGCGTGGGCGGTGTGGTGCCACATCGCCTAATTTCGCGCGTTTAGCAGCCTCATAATCGGTAAAGTTCCCTTCAAAAAATACCACTTGCGCATCGTCTTCAAAAGCCAAAATGTGGGTCGCCAAACGGTCGATAAACCAGCGATCGTGGCTGATAATCAAGGCGCAACCTGCAAAATCATCCAAGGCATCTTCAAGTGCACGCAAGGTATTTACGTCAATATCGTTGGTAGGCTCATCGAGCAACAACACGTTGCCGCCATCTTTGAGTGTCATCGCCAGGTGTACCCGATTGCGTTCGCCACCCGATAATACGCCCAGTTTTTTCTGCTGATCGGATCCAGAAAAATTGAACCGCGAAATATAGGCACGGGCATTGACGCTGGTATTGCCCACCTGAATGAGGTCATTCCCGTCGGCAATAATTTCAAAAATAGATTTTTCCGGCAAAAGGCCCTCGTGGCTCTGGTCCACGTAACTGATTTTAACGGTTTCCCCGGTAATAACTTCACCTGTATCGGCTTGTTCCCGACCTGTCAGAATTTTAAACAAAGTTGATTTACCCACGCCGTTCGGTCCGATAATACCCACAATGGCATTTTTCGGAATGTCCAGGTTCACGTTTTCAAACAAAATCCGATCACCGAAAGACTTGGAGATATTCTTGGTTTGAATCACCAGGTCGCCCAAACGCGGGCCGCCCGGAATCCAGAGTTCCAGTTTGTTTTCTTTTTCGCGGCCTTCTTCTCCGGCCATTTTTTCGTAGGCATTCAAACGG
>CAIVGO010000474.1 GCA_903905445.1 uncultured Bacteroidota bacterium | reverse complement strand
TAAAAGGTCAAAATGGTAAGTATTGAAGCAATGCCTGCGCTCATACGCCAATTACCTACCCGCAAACGCCGCATGTAAAAAATCATCAAGGGCCGGCCGAGCATCGACAACACCCACGCAATCAGGATGTACACGACGATGTCGGAAAAATAATAACCTACCAGTGCTACAATTGCAGCGACCAACAGCCAAACTAAATACGGATTGAGTTTTTGCATGCGTTTGCCAATTTTTTAGGAGCAAAGAAAAGAGAAAAACTAAGGTTTGCAGCCAAAACGCACAGCTTTCAACAGATTTTGTTTGTAATTTTACGTCCATATCCAGCATTCAACACGATATCATGCTCCCTACCGATACGCCCGACGCTTTTCACCGCAACCCCGACTTTTCTGCGCCACCACCCGGCACTCCGACCCCACCACCCTATTTGAAGCCGCGCAAAAAATGGCGTTGGCTGCGCCGCCTATTTATCGGTATGCTCCTGATTGTGGGGCTTCCATTGCTGGCCCTGGTGCTTATTGCCGGTTTCTTTGACCGACAAATTACCGATCAACTGATCGCCGAAATCAATAAAGGCCTCAAAACCGAATTGAAAGTGGGCGACACCCGCCTGTCGTTATTGTCCGGCTTTCCGTCCGCTTCGGTCGATTGTTATAATGTAAAACTCAAAGATGCCCAGGGCGGCTACTTGCTGGTGGCTGAAACCCTGTCTTTTCGCTTCGATTTGATGAGTTTGCTCGGCGAACAGGTGCAAATTCACACCGTGCGCATCAGCGAAGGGGCCGTACGGGTGGTCGTGAATGCCCAAGGCAAAGCCAACAATGCCATTTTTAAAGAAAGCAAACCCACGCCCGGCAACACACCTGCCGGGGAAAGTACCCTGCGCCTGGCACTTGAAAACGCCGAAATGGTCAATATGGCCATCTTGTACGACAATCAACTTACCCGCCAAACCCTGGAAATGATCGTCAAACAAGCCAATGTTGCCGGTAATTTTTCGGCACAACAATACGCCCTTTCCAGCCAGGCCAATCTTAAAATTATCCGCTTCGATTCCGACAGCAGCCGCTACCTCGCAGGCGAACAATTGAATTACGATGCCGTGCTGGCCGTGGATGTTAAAAAAGGCCTGTACGATTTGCAACGGGTAGAATTGAGCGTCGGCGGCAATACGTTTGCCATGGATGGTATCGCTGTAACCCAGCCCGATTACACAGAACTCAACCTGAAATTGGCCAGCCAGGAAGGGGATATTTCCATGATTGCCAACCTGTTACCCGGTGCTTACCACCAGTATTTCCGCGATTTTCAAAGTACCGGCGCTTATTCCTGTTCGGGTACGGTACAAGGACGTTTGGGTAAAAAAGACCAGCCCGATGTGCGTTTTGAAGTGCGCTTGCGCGACGGCAAGGTCAATTCCGAAAAACTGCAAAGTGCCTTAACCAACGTGTCATTTCGCGCAGCCTACAACGCCAAACCCGACGGTTCGGGTAATTTTGAAATTGCCGATTTTCAGGGTAGTTTTGGCGGAAAACCTTTTGGTTTTAACCTGAAAATCAGCGATTTAAACGATCCACTGGTCGATTTTAAATGTAATGGAGTATTGCCTTTGGAGGCCGCGTACGGGCTGTTCGACAATGAAGGCATTCGCTCCGGCGATGGCTATATTTACCTCAATCATTTGAATGTACAAGGTCGGTATGCCGATATGGTGAGCACCCGCCGCATCAGTGCAGTGCAGACGAGCGGCGAGATTCGCTTTGAAGCGGCGGAATTGATGTATAATAAGGTGTTGGTAAAAATGCAATCGGGTGTTTTGCGCTTAACCGACAATGTGTTTACAGCCGATAGTTTGCGCCTGCAGGCTGGTCGCAGCGATTTTGCCTTGCAGGGCAGTGCCCAAAATTTGTTGCCGGTCCTGTTTGCCGATTCCCTGAACACGAAAGACGCCTTGCTCGAGTTTTCAGCACAACTTGAATCCCAAAATTTGGATGTAAATCAACTGCTGGACATGTTTTCGGTACAGGAAACCGCCAGCAGTGTGGGCGAACAAGTGCTGGATTCGCTCAAAATTCAGCAAAATGCCGAGCGCAAACTGAACACCGATAAATTAAAAGGTGTGTTTGAGGCCACCATCCAACATTTCCAATACGCCAAAATAGACGGCAGTAATTTTAACGGAAAATTCGAATTCGACCACAACGAACTACACATCAAAGGAAATACCGATGCCATGCAAGGACAACTTGCCGTGGAAGGAAATGCCTATTTTGAGTTGCGCCCTTCGCTCAAAATGCGCCTCACCGCCAACAACCTGGATCTGCAAACGATGATGGCACAATGCGAAAACTTCGGCCAGGATGTCATTACCGATAAAAACTTACGCGGCCGTCTCTCCGGAAAAGTAGCCCTTTGGACCTACTGGACCGATACCGGCGATTTTGATTACGACAAATTAAAGGCCTTGGCCGATGTACATGGCACCAATGGCGAACTCGTCGACCTGAAAATGCTGGAAGATTTTAGCACGTTTGTCCATATTGAGGACCTGCGCCGGGTGAAATTCACCGATTTGCAAAACTATATCGAAATCAGCAAACAGGAATTGTACCTACCCGCCATGTTGATTCAAAGCAACGCCCTCAACCTGACCATATCGGGCAAGCAAAGTTTCAACAACGACATCGACTATAAATTAAAGGTCAATGCCGGACAGGTGCTCCTCAACCGCATCAAAAAACACGACAACGACCTGGACCCGCTTCCGGCCGAAAAAGGCATGTTTAATTTGTTCTATACCATTGTCGGCAATTTGGATAAATACGACATGAAACGCAGCAAAAAAGCGGTAAAAGCCGAGTTTGAACGGAGTGAAAGCCGGAAAAAGAATATTTCCAGCGCATTGGAAGCGGAATTTGCGGTTCCCGAAATGTAGGGACCGGTCGCGACCGGTCCGTACCGCGGGTGGGGACAAGTCACGACTTGTCCCTACGCCGGCAAAACCATCAATTTCGCAAATTTCAGCATGATCCGGCGCTCCGGCAATTCATCGTCTTTAAATACAATCGTCGCTACTTTATTGTCGCGCGGACCTTCCACCTGGGTGACCTTGCCTTCGCCAAATTTCAAATGCAACACCCGCGTACCCGGCACGATGGCCTCGGGGGCAGCGGTGATAAAATTGGCAGGAACCGCAATCGGTGTTTTTTGCTGGGGCATGCGCGGATTGGCAAAATTGCCCCGCACACTGGCACGCGCAGGTTGTGGAGGACCCGGGTTATTGCCCCGGCCCGATCCCATACCACCGATCAATTCAAAATGTTCGGGACTGATTTCTTCTAAAAATCTGGACGGTTCGCTGGTGCGAATTTGACCATACCGATAGCGATTTTGCGCATACGTAATCGTCAGATATTCTTTGGCTCGGGTAATGGCGACATAAAACAGGCGGCGTTCCTCGTCGATGCCGTTCGGATCTTCCATCGACATAAAAGAAGGGAACAGGTTTTCTTCCAGTCCGGTCACAAACACGCTCCGAAACTCAAGGCCTTTGGCGGCGTGCGTACTCATGAGGGTCACGAAATCCCGGTCATCGGGGTCTTCGTCAGCATCGGTCATGAGCGAAATTGTTTGCAGGTAGGTTGAAAGCGATTTGTCGTTGTTCTGGGCATCCGGGTTTTCCGGATCGGGCAACACAACGCTGTCTGTGAATTCACTGATGGCATCGAGCACCGCATTCACGTTTTCCAGTCGGCTGATGCCTTCTGGCGAGGTGTCACCTTTCAACAGATCATGCAGGCCCGATTTGCGCAGGATTTCGGAGGCCAATTTGTAGGCATTTTCCGCATTGGCACGTTTT
>CAIVGO010000473.1 GCA_903905445.1 uncultured Bacteroidota bacterium | reverse complement strand
GTACTCAAAAATCATCCGGAAGCATTTTTTCAGCACACCTTTGAGCCGGGCAACCATTATACCATGCTGATTCGCAAACCCGGATACCTTGCCAAACGTATAGAAACATACGTCAACATCAAAGGTTGTATCCTGTGCGTGGATGGCGTAAAATCCATGACGCCAGGCGTGACCGACAACCTGACGGCCAACAATACGATGGGTACCCTCGTTACCAACATCGAATTAGATAAAGCAAAAATAAATAAACGCATCAGGGTCAACAACATCTATTATGATTTTGATAAATGGGATATTCGTCCAGACGCCGTAGAACAATTGGATAAAGTAGTAACCTTGATGAAAGACAATCCGGGGCTGCGGGTCGAACTGGGTTCGCACACCGACAGCCGGGGCGATGATGCGTACAACCTGCAATTGTCGGAACGGCGGGCCGCCGCCGCTGTAGCCTATATTGTTAGTGAAGGCGTAGACAGTGCCCGCATTACCTCCAAAGGTTACGGAGAAACGGAATTAGTCAACCGTTGCAAAAATGGCGTAGAATGTGCCGAAGAAGCCCATCAGCAAAATCGGCGGACAGAGTTGAAAATCACCGGCGTTTCGGGCGAAGCGCTGGAATCCATGACCTGGCCTTCCTTAGCGCAAATTGTTTTGGCAGAAGAACAGGCAAAAAAGGAAAAAGAGCAGGCAAAAAAGGAAAAAATGGATCAAAAAGTGAACAAACCCGACCCTAATGCGAAAATAAAAGGTGCCGGTATCGAAGAAAAAGGCGCACCGGTGGATCCCTTGCAATATGCAGAAACCCAGTTAAAAGCCCTGCCGAAAATTGCTGCGCTGCCGGGTACGTACAGCGGATATGCCATAGAATTACTGCGATCGGAAAAAGAAGCGCCTGCCGACCATCCTGCTTTGCGGGGTTATCAAAATATTTTTTGGCAAAAAGATGCCGACGGCAAATTCTGTTATTTTCTTTGCAACATCGGGGTGGCGCAAAAAGCAAGCGCTTATTTCACCGAAAAAGTAAAACCTGCCCACAAAGATGCGCGATTGGTGCTTTTTTCGCGCAAAGGCAAAACTTATCAACCTTAATATGCAAGACTTACACTGGAAAAACGCCGAAGGACTACAAATTTTTGCCCGCAACTGGCCGGTGGATCTGCCGAAAGCCGTGATCGCGCTTGTACACGGGCAAGGCGAGCACTTAGGCCGGTATGATCATGTGGCGCACTGGTTCAATGCCCACGGATTTGCGGTAACCTTGTATGACCAGCAGGGGCACGGACAAAGCGAAGGCACCCGTGGTCATGCGGCAAGCATCGAGGTTTTGATGGACGACTTGGGTCTGTTTTTAGAAAAAACGCGGGCTTTATACCCTGGTTTGCCTGTTTTTCTATACGGACATTCGATGGGCGGCAATGTAGCCTTGAACTATGTATTGCGCCGTAAACCCGATTTAAAAGGCATTATCACCACAAGTCCCTGGATACGCTTGGCCTTCGAAGCACCTGCCTTGAAAGTTGCGGCCGGTTATTTGCTCAAGCGTTTTATGCCCAATTTGACCTTGCCTAATGGGGTACACGCCAAATTTGTATCCCGCGACCCGGAAGTCGTAAAAAAATACGTAAGCGATCCCCTCGTACATTCCCGCGTGAGCGCGGCGGGTGGCATTGCCTTGTTGGAAGGCGCTGGCTGGCTCAATCAATACAGCGGCCCAATGCCCATTCCTGCACTGTTGATGCATGGTGGTGCGGATCGGCTTACTTCTTTACCCGCTACCCGGGAATTTGCCGCGCGGGTGACGGGGGATGTTACCTTTCAGGAATGGCCGGGCTTGTACCATGAAATCCACAATGAGCAGGAGCAGGAAGCGGTGTTTGAGGCGGAATTGAGGTGGATGTTGGCGCGGGAATTAATTGTGTTTCATGGATAATAGCATTCGGGAAACTGCAATATTAAATTGTCGGCAAATGTAGAATTTTGGCCAAACTGGATGTTTGGCTTCGAGCGCGCTTATAGGCTACCATAGTTTCGGTCCTATGGACCTATTACTCCCACCCTTGATATTTAATTGATAAACGCGCGGTGCGAGCATTGGGTAAAGATCAAACGTGTTACCAAAGGTCCATAGGACCGAAACTATGGTAGCAAATAGGAGATTTTATAATATACCCTCCCTTAAATCCATTTAAATCGGGGTATAACGGTCACATCATTTCCCTTACCTAAACTTTCCTTAAAAGAAACTTTATCGCTAAAAATAACAACAAAATAACCATAACGAAACATTAGACCTTTTTAAGTTATCTGTTCTTTAAGTTTGCATTCGAGCACAAGTAAAAAAAGTGCCATTGTATAGGTTTGTGTTTGTTTTGATTTTTCACTTACACAAATACACATGAAGCACTGTTTACAACTTGCCGCTTCGGCAAAATCAATGTTGGTGTTTTCTTTAATGATCGCAATGTTCTTTAACACGAACGCTGTTTCAGCAAAAGAAAACAACATCAACACGTTTCTTTCCTTTGAAAAAAAAGGCACTCCATCCGCTGAAATGGTCGTAACCGGCCGTGTTTTGGATGCAACCACCAACGAACCCGTTATTGGCTGTACTGTAAAGGTGAAAGGCACCACACAGGGCACAACCACCGATGTAAATGGCAACTTTACCATCACGGTTGCAGACGCAAGTGCTGTGCTTATTTTTGAATACATCGGCTTTGCAAAACAAGAAGTTGCCGTTGCTGGTCGCGCGAATGTTGAAGTAATGTTGAGCACAAGCGGTCTTGAAATCGCTCAAGTATTGGTAGTAGGTTATGGCAGCACTGCTAAAAAAGACCTCACCGGTTCTGCAAAATCTTTGAAAAACGCTGATTTTAACAAAGGTATCATCAACTCCCCCGAGCAATTGTTGCAAGGTAAAGTGGCCGGTATCAATGTAACCAGCACCAGCGGCGAACCTGGTCGTGCACAATCCATCACCGTACGCGGTCCTGGCGGCGTGCGTACCGGCAGTACGCCTTTGTTTGTGTTGGACGGATTGGCCCTGGATAACTCTACCACCGGTGGCGCTACCAACCCGCTTTCTTTCCTGAACCCACAAGACATCGAATCCATCGACGTATTGAAAGACGCTTCTGCTACCGCTATTTATGGTGCGCGCGGCGCGAACGGCGTGATCCTGATCACCACCAAAAAAGGCAAAGCAGGTGTTTCTACCTTTAATTATAACGCCAGCCTGGGTATTTCTAACCTGACCAACGCGCTGGACGTATTTACGGCCGACGAATACCGTCGTGAAGTAGTGGCATTGGGCGGTACTTTGGACGACCGCGGTGCAAATACCGACTGGCAAAAAGAAATCACCCGTTCTGCCTTGACGCACAACCACAACATTTCGATGGGTGGCGGCGCTGGCAAATTGTCTTATTATGCTTCTTTTGGCTTGCAAAACCAGGAAGGCATCATCAAAGACAACCAATTGAACCGCATTACGGGCCGCTTGAATGCTACCCAGAAATTTTGGGACGATCACTTGTCGATCGATTTTAACCTGAATGCAACCAACACCAAGAACGAACGCCCTCCAATCGGGTACCTGATCGGCAGCGCTATCACTTCGAATCCAACCTACAACCCATACGACAGTGAAGGCAAGGCCCTGGTAGAACAAAACTACACCAGCCCGCTGAAATACCTTGAACTGGAACAGGATATTACCACGACCAACCGCGTAATCGGGAATATTTCACCTTCCTTGACTTTGTTCAAAGGATTTGTGTACAAGGTGAACTTTGGTCTCGATAATTCGACTTCTACCCAGGAATTCCAATCCCGCGGAAGCAACTTGCCAAAACAGGATGGCCGTTTGGAAACACGTTATGTGACCAACACCAATAAATTGATTGAGAACTATGTAACGTACAACCGCAGCAGCGATCGGTACAATGTGACCGTGCTTGCGGGCCATTCTTACCAGAAGATTTTCGTACAAAGCCGCTCCAACAGCATCAACAAGTTCCCGGTTTCTGACCTGGAGCCACAATACAACCCCGGTTTGGGCCAGGATCTTACCTTGGCAAACAACAAACCAAGCGGTTCGGCCGTCGTAAATGAATTGCAGTCTTTCTTCTCGCGGGTGAATTTGCAATTACACGACAAGTACCTGTTGACCGCAACGGTACGTGCCGACGGTTCTTCCAAATTCGGTGACAACAACAAATACGGTATTTTCCCATCGTTCTCTTTGGGCTGGCGCATTACGGAAGAAGCATTCATGCAAAACACCCCCTTCAGCGAGTTGAAACTGCGCGGTGGTTGGGGTCTTACGGGCAACCAGGAAATTCCTTCTAAAATTACCCAGTCGCTGTTTACTTCTACCGTTTCTTCTACTTCGAGCTACCCGCTCACCCCAAGCGGTCCGTTCCCTGCTGGTACATCTTATGCGCGTTTGGCCAACCCCGACATTCAGTGGGAGGTTTCTTCGCAAACGGACATTGGTTTGGACTTCGGTTTGTTCAACGGCGCCCTTTCTGGTACCGTGGATTTTTTCAACAAAGTATCGGATAACATCCTGTTGGAAGTAATTCCTGCCGACCCGGTTCAGCCAGCCAACAGCTTCTGGACGAACGTGAAAAACATGACCATCACGAACAAAGGCCTGGAACTCGAATTGAACTACCACTTGATGACCGAAAAAGGCTTCAAATTGGACATTGGCGGTAACCTGACCTTTATCAACAACAAAGTAAAGAACTCCCCTTATAGCGTAATTCCTTCTGGTAGCGCATCGGGTTCTGGCTTGACTTCTGCGACCATCAACGGTTATGTAAACGACCAGCCGATTGGTACGTTCTATTTGAAAGAATGGATCGGCATCGACGAAAATGGTTTGAGCAAATTTAAAGACAACAATGGCGACGGCTTGATCGCCGACAACGACCGGATTGCGGCTGGTACTGCCTTGCCAAACCGTTTGTTCGGTTTCAACACCGGCATCGGTTTCAAAGGTTTTGAATTGCGCGCCAACTTCAATGGTGTAAGCGGCAACAAAATTTACGACAACACGGCCAACTCGAATTTCTACAAATTGCGTTTGTCGAAAGGCATCAACACCACCCGCGAGGCGATTGCTGAATCAAACGAATCGATCAACAACGCAGCGCCCGTTTCTACCCGCTACTTGAAAGACGGCGCGTTTTTGCGTTTGAACAACCTTTCTTTGGACTACAACCTCGATACCAAACGTATTGGCCTGAACAAATGGGTTAAAGGCTTGCGCTTGTCGATCACCGCACAAAACCTGTTTGTGATCACCAAGTACGACGGTTACGACCCGGAAGTAAACACCGATGCAACCATCAACGGTATTTCTTCTTACGGTATCGACTACCTGAGCTACCCACGGGCTAAATCCTTCATTTTTGGCTTAAATGTTAATTTCTAAACATAAAGAAACATGCAAAAAATTACCATTTTACTACTTACCCTGTTTTGCACTTTGCTTGCAACCAACAGCTGTACCGATTTGAAAGAAGAGGTACTGGACGAAACATCTGCTACCGGCCTGTCCGAAAAACAAGCGGCTGACGGCATTATCGCACCGGTTTATGCCCTTTTGCCGAGCATTTTCCAACACACCACCTATTTTGCCATCCAGGAAATTTCTACGGATGAGGCCATTTTGCCTTACCGCGGCGGTACCGATTGGGGTGATAACGGGATTTACATCTCCATGCACCAGCACAACTACTTCACGACCGATCCAAACCTGCGCAATACCTGGAACCTGTTGTTGACCGGTATTTCGCGTTCAGTAACTGCGATCAATGAGTTGCCGAACAACAACGATCCTTCGGCGAAAACATACTTAGCAGAAGCACGCGGCATGCGCGCTTTCTATAATATGATGGTGTTTGATCTGTTCGGTGTGGTGTTTGTAAAAGAAGATTTGAACGCAATTTCGACCATTTTGCGCGGAGAAGAGGCTTTGAACTACATCATCAGCGAATTCAATGCTGCGGAGCCTAACTTGGAAACCAACGTGGGTCCTGGTCGTTTGACGAAAAACGGCGTTTATGGCTTGTTGGCACGTTTGCACTTGAACGCTGCGGTGTACCGCGACCGTTATGCGACTTCCTTCAATTTCCAGGCGAGCGACATGGATAAAGTAATTGAATATTGCGATAAAATCATCGCTTCTGGCCAACACCTGTTGTCGAGCGATTACTTCTCGATCTTCAACGACGACAACAACTCGAACAAAGAAATCGTATTTGCGGTAGACCAACGCGCTGAATTGAACGGCCACAACCGGATGGCTTATTTCTCTTTGTCGGGCGATATGTTCCCCTTGCCTGCATTCCCAAATGCAAACGGCACCGACGGTCCAGCCATCACGCCTGATTTTTACCAGTCTTGGGTAGCCGCTTATGGCGCACAAGACCCTTCCGTAGATCCACGTTTTTACAAGCAAAACCTGTCTATTTACAGCAATCCAGGCGACTCTTGCGTGGATGCGGCTGAGTTCAACATCAACCGCGGTATTTTGAGAGGCCAGCAATACGGTTTGATCCGCAAAAATGGCGCCTTCGAAAAATGTCCGGACGGCAAAATGAAAGTTGGTAAATTGTTCAACGTTACCCGCAGCAAGCCTGATTTGCCCGTTAATTTCACCGAGCAAGTAGACTTCACTGTAGCCGGCAGCAACTACAGCACCGGTTACCGCGTAGAAAAGTACCAATTCAGCAAAAAATCTGCCAGCGGCCGTAACTTCGGTGATGCGGACATCATCATCGTGCGTTTGGCCGATGTGTATATGATGCGTGCAGAAGCAAAATTGCGCAAAAGCAACGATGCTGCCAGCGCTTTGGCCGATGTGAACACCGTGCGCGCAAGCCGCATCAGTTCTACCCCGCCACCTGCACTGACCAGCATGAGCCTGGATTTGTTGTTCCGCGAGCGCGGTTTCGAATTCTACTGGGAAATGTTGCGCCGTTCCGACATGGTGCGTTTCGGTAAATACGAAGGCACCTGGACGGAAAAAACCAATGCAGATCCGTTGAAGCGTATTTTCCCGATCCCGCAAACTGCGATTGATGGCGCTTCTAATATCCCGGGGTATTTGGTGCAGAATAAGGGATACTAATTTGTCTGAATAATTCTTAGCATCCAGATTATTGGACATTTTTATTTCGCGCAGATGCTACACAGAAAAAAGTGCAGATGTTACACAGAAAATCTGTGTAACATCTGCGAAAGAAATCTGTGTAGCATCTGTGCGAAACCCAATCTGTGTAACATCTGCGAAAACAAATCTGTGTAGCATCTGTGCGAAACCCAATCTATGTAGCATCTGTGCGAAACCCAATCTGCGTAACATCTGCGAAAACAAATCTGTGTAGCATCTGTGCGAAACCCAATCTATGTAGCATCTGTGCGAAACCCAATCTGTGTAACATCTGCGAAAACAAATCTGTGTAGCATCTGTGCGAAACCCAATCTATGTAGCATCTGTGCGAAAAACACTCCGAGTACGCGTACAGCCATATTTCATCTAGATTTGCCTAGCAATTCCATTTGAAATATGGCTTTTTCAGTATAAACTTAACCATTCCTTTCCTAAAACAACCGTTCAATCAGAATATCTTTGCATTTCACCTTAAGTTGTTGTACATGATGTATTTGCGCTCCTTTTTGCTCCTGCTTGTATGTTCCTGCTCCACCCTTGTGATCCAAGCCCAAGTGGATGCCGATGATTTACCCAAAGCAGCACAAGGCAAACCCATCACCATGCCCTACAACCGGGCTGTGTACTCCGCCGGAAAAGTGATCACGTTTGGCGACCCACGCTTAGAAAACCACACCTTAGATGTAGCGCTGATGCCCGATGCACGTTATTTGGTGCTCGAAGACCGTTATGGCATCGCCGTATTGGATCGCACCAAAAACCGACTAATTGCCCGCTGGACCTTCAGCGATGTGCCCGCTTACCGCGATTGCATGAGCACTTTTTCCGGCATCAAATCCTTTGTGGACCAAGGCAAAACCTACATCGTGTGGGGCGCCGCCTGCCGCGAACGCGAACCCTCCGGCGTGATGATTGCGCAATGGAATGCCGGCAAAATTGAACAGGTGGACATGCTCAACATCCCGAAAAAAGCCCCCGCCCCCAATTCCTTGCCCAATGAAGTAGAAGTACAGACCGAAAACGGCGTTTTATACCTGTATGTGGTGCTCAACGGCAACGACCAATTGACCAAAATCCGCTTTTCCGACCGAAAAGTGATGTGGACGGTTGATACCGGCGTCGCGCCGTTTGGGGTGAAAATTGCCCAAAATAAAGTCTATGTAAGCAACTGGGGCGGACCCAAACCCACCGATCCAGCCCTGGAAACAGCCGGTGTGCCGTGGGGATCTGCGTACACCGTCCCACGTACGGGCGCAACCGCGCAAGGCACCGTATCGGTTTTTGACGTGACCACCGGCAATGCCATCACCGAAATTCAGGTCGGATTGCACCCGAATGCGCTGGTTGTCAGTCCCGACCAACAAAAAATATATGTCGCCAACGGCAACAGCGATTTTATTTCAGAAATCATCGTAGCCAAAGATAAAGTGCTGCACACCATTCCCGTTGGACTCTTTCAGGCACAAGGCGGCTGGATCGGCAGCAGCCCCAATGGCCTGGCGCTGGATAGTCTGGGCCAAACCTTGTATGTATCCAATGGTTTGGACCACGCCGTGGCGGTCGTACAGCTGGGTGACACACCTTTGTTGTTGGGTTTTATTCCCACCGAAGCCTACCCTTCCGGCCTGTTGTGCAACAACAACACCTTGTATGTAGCCAATTTAGAGGCCCGGGGCGCAGGCACCCGCAACACCACCGCCCGGATGTACAAAGAATTTCCGGGCTTAGGCAAAAAATTCAAAGGCGCCCAAAATGCCCATGAGCAGTACGCCTCTTTGTCGATCATTAACGTGCCCAATGCCAAACGTTTGGCCAAATATACCCGTTCGGTCAAAAAACTCGGTCAGGTCGTGCGGGCCGAATTAAGCACCCTCCTCCCCCGCCCCAATGTAGCCCCGCGCCCCGTGCCCGAGCGCATTGGCGAGCCCTCGGTGTTCCAACACGTGTTGTACATCATCAAAGAAAACCGCACCTACGACCAGGTGTATGGCGATTTGCCCGTTGGCCGCGGCCTGAAATCCATGTGTGTATTTGGCGATTCCGTGACGCCCAACCAGCATAAATTGGCCTTGCAGTACAATTTGCTCGACAATTACCAGGTTTCCGGCAAATCCTCCGCCGAAGGGCACCAATGGACCGACGCGGGCATTGTATCCGATTATGTGCAAAAAAACGTGCGCGCCTGGTTCCGCAGTTACCCGCACCGGCAGTACGATGCGATGGTGTACACCCAGGAAGGCTTTATCTGGAACCACGCCCTGGACCATGGCAAAAGCGCGCGCATCTATGGTGAGGCCTGTTATACCGAATTTGATGAAAAACTGAGTTGGAGCGATATTTACCATTTGTACCGCAAAAACGAGCCCTTTGTGTTTAAAAACACCTCCACCATCTCCAGGGTGCGGCCCATTTTGTCGCAAAACTTTCCGGGCTACGACAATCCGCGCATCAACGACCAGTTGCGGGCCGACGCATTTATTGCCGAATTAAAAGCCTGGGAAGCCCAGCCCGGCGACAGTATGCCCGCCCTCATGGTGATGTCGCTGCCCAACGACCACACGGCCGGCACCAGTCCGGGTTTCCCCACCACCCGCGCCATGGTGGCCGACAATGACCTGGCCTTGGGCCGCATCATAGAAGCCGTATCCAAAAGCCGTTTTTGGGCCAATACCGTCATTTTTATCACCGAAGACGATTCCCAGGGCGGCTGGGACCATATTTCCGCCTACCGCAGCGGCGCGATGGTGGTGAGCGCGTACAGCCAGGGCGTGGGCATGGTACACACCGCATACAACCAAACCTCTATGTTGCGCACCATCGAGCAAATTCTGGGCCTGCCCCCTATGACCACGATCGACGCAACCGCCTTGCCGATGTTCGATTGTTTTAAAAACGAACCCCAAGCGGGGAATTATCAATTCCTGCCCAACCGCATCAAATTGGATGAAATGAACCCGAGTTTGTCGGGTTTGGAAGGAAAGGCCTTGTATTACGCCCAAAAATCGGCCGAAAACACCGCGCAAGGCATTGACACGGGTAATGATGATTTGATGAATCGGGTGATTTGGTTTTCGGTGAAGGGAGAGGTGGGGTATCCGGGGAGGTAGGAGGTTGGGTTGTTTTTAAACAAAATTTTGAGGTTTTGTTTTATTGTAATTATCTTTGTAAGCATACTTAACCAAAAAAATACGAAGATGGAAGCATTAGAGTTCAGTGCGCAAATAGAAGAAGGCGTAATTCGACTTCCCGAAGAGTTTGTGGCGTATCGTAATATATATGCCCGTATCATTATACTTACTGAGAAGCCAATAAATCTTCTATCCAAGAAAGAACGATTAAAAGCGGTGATGTTGGAAATGGGGGAAAAAAATATTTTTAGTAAAATAACCGACGGCGTTGCATGGCAAAAGGAGATTAGAAATGAGTGGGACTAAGGCTTTATTGGACACCAATTTAATCATTCTACTTTCCAAACAGAGAATTGACGTTGATTCATTACTTGCAAGCTATGATGAATTTTATGTTTCGATTATTACATACATGGAAACATATGGATATGAATTTAATAACTCAGATGAAAAAGACATAATAGATGCCTTCTTTGAATTGGTTGAAGTTGTAGATGTAAACCTATCCATTGCTCAAAACGTAATAGTTTACAAAACTTCCAAAAGACGAAAGATCAAACTCCCCGATGCTATCATATTAGCAACTGCGAAATACTTAGGCGCAGATTTACTTACAGATGATTGGGATGATTTTGTGAATATTGATGTAGATGTTAATGTACGGAATATAGATGTATTCAAACGCCCACCTTCCATTTAAATAAAAAAACTAAACCCATGGGTTTCAGACTAACTCCAATTTTCATTACCAATCAAGCTTCCGTTTCTAATGAAGAACTACTGGAAGCAGTAGGATTAACAGGACTTATCAAAGGGAAAGTAGTTGATTTCTATACTACCAATAAAGATCAAGATACTGTATTTATAGGATCTAAAGGAGATTGTAAAATACTGTGTGATGGGGATTTGTGCTATGAAGCATTTGTAGGTGAAAGCAGGTTGTTGCGCCTAAAAGACTGCGAAATTGCCGCCATCATTTGGAATGAGACCGCCGATAATTATGGTTTCTGTTTGATTAAAAACGGAAAGATCGAGCGAAAAGTAATGGTAAGTGACGGGGATGTATCATACGATTACGGACAACCCATCCAAGAAGAGATAGATCTTGCGAACGATTCGTTGTTTGAACCTGAAGAAATAGAAGAAATCCTTGAAAGGGAAGGCCAAGAAGGGCTTGAAAAGACAATTAAATCTGAAATAATTTGCAGGGCGACCAACAGAATCGTGAAGCGCTACTTGGGTGCTAAACTGGTCGAAATTCAAGAAAGTATTGAATTATACGAATATGAAGAGGTATAAAATCACATTCGTACATCCAAACCTTATAGCCAATAAAAAAAATGAAAGCTCTATTTTTAATACCATTTCTTTTCTTATCAGGGTCTACTTTCACTGAAATTGAAAACCCATGTGGCATAATGTATCCAAGAGGAGAAGATGAAGATTGGGGGGAAGGGGCATATTACATGCCGGATGATTTCAATATACCACTTTACAAAAGCTTAACTGAAAAAGAGACTTATGGCTTTTTAAGGAAAGTGGCTTCCCGCGAAAATATGCGATTGGTAGATCAAAATGGAAAGGACCTCCCAGATTATTATGGTTGTCATTTCAAAGAATGGATTGCGCATTCTAGTTTAGAATTATTAATGGCAAAGAAGTGTGAGAACCCTGAATTTGTTTGTGTTTTATGGAAATACAAGAAAGGAGGAGTCTTTGCCAAAAAAGCCGACCTTAAGAAACAAGGCGCTGCGTATTATACCTATTGGGATTATCTTTTCAAACAAGACATGCCTAAAAAAATTACTGAAAACAAGAAATGGGCAAGTATTGGAGTAAATCTAACCAAGAATTGTTTGAATTTGGGGATGGCGAATAATGTCAAAGCTGATAAAATTAAGTGTATTCCTGGTAATGATGGAGAAATTTCCGAAACTGGAGCCAACCATTTGAAGATTTTGGAGCATGATGGAAACTGGGCAAAGGTGGAGGTGATAACTTTACGTTGGCAGGTAGGACATTCAGGAGAAGATGATTGTCCATATAAGGAGTTTAGTAATGGAATCGGTTGGGTTAAGGCAATTGATGAAAAGGGGTTCCCAAATATCTGGTATTCTGTTACATCATATTAATAAAAAAACCGCTATAACGCTGCTTTGACCTATGCCAAAACCCTCCTACCCCCGCAGCGCATTCTTTCAAAAACTTCGTGGCACACACCCACTGGTTACACTGGTGCCCCCTTCAGAAGCAGATGATGCACGAAAGGATTTTCCGGAAACGGAATTTACCTTGTCCGGTGGATTGACGCCGTATGCAGGTCCATGGACCAAGGCGCACGCTGCCCATTTATTGCGACGCGCTACTTTTGGCATAAAAAAGGAGCACCTCGATCAGTTTACCGCGTTCAGCAATGCAGCGGAAGCCGTAGATGCCATCCTCTCCCCTCCCCCGCTACCCGACCCGCCTGTAAACAATTACAACAACCCTGATTTTACAGATCCCTTTATTCCCTTGGGAGCAACCTGGGTAGATGCAAAACCCCTGCCCGACAACGAAGGATACCGAATAGAATCGTGGCGTGGCTGGTGGCTTAAACAGGCCGTTGAGTCCGGTGGGGACATTCGCGAGAAAATGACCCTGTTTTGGTACAACCACTTCCCGATTCAAGCGGATATTGTTTTTGAAGGAAGGGCTTTGTATCGCTACAACCACCTGCTGCGATCCAACGCATTGGGCAATTTTAAGGAATTGGTCAAGCTCGTGACGATTGATCCGGCCATGCTTTATTTCCTGAATGGATATTTGAATGAAGTAGACGCGCCGGACGAAAACTTTGCCCGTGAATTACAAGAGTTGTTTACCATCGGCAAAGAATCCACCGATACCTATACCGAAGATGACGTGCGCGCAGCAGCCAGGGTGCTCACCGGTTGGAAGGTCAATTCAATGATCGGCGCCTCTTTTTTTGATGAACCCAGCCACGACAAAGCAAACAAACAGTTTTCTTCCTTTTACAACAACACCGTGATCGCGGGGCAGGCGGACGGGGCAGCAGAATTGGATGCCTTGCTGAACATGATCTTCCAAAAAGAAGAAATTGCGACCCATATTTGTAGAAAAATTTATCGTTTTTTCGTCTATTATAAAATAGACCAAACGGTTGAAAATGAAATCATTGCGCCGCTTGCTCAACTATTCCGGGACCAAAACTACGACATCCAACCGGTGATGCGGACCCTCTTGCTCAGCGCGCATTTTTTCGACGCTTACAACAAAGGATGTTACATTAAAACACCGCTCGACCTCACGATGGGCATGATGCGGAATTTTGTCCTGGACGCGGTATATCCTGAACCTTATGACGAATGGGTGATTATGTTGTACCTGAATTATTACAACAACGAACTTCAGATGCTGCTCGGACAACCGCCCAATGTAGCGGGATGGCCGCCCTTCCGCCAGGCACCGGGGTACCATCGAAACTGGATTTCTGGGGCGACCATGCGCAACCGGAATGTATTCACGGATATCATGGCCTTGTATGCCTACAACGGAAACAATGCCTCCATCAAAATAAACCACATCGCCACGGCTGCCCAATGCACGGATCCGGGCGAACCAAGTGTGTTGATTGACGAACTGCTGAGCATCCTGCTACCGATGGACATACCGGTACAAAAAAAATTAATCATGAAAGGTATTCTGCTTTCCGGGCAGGCCGAAGACCATTACTGGACCGATGCCTGGAACGCCTACCTTGCCAATCCAAACGATCCAATGGCGTTGGAAACCGTGCAGTCCCGGCTTATGTTCCTGCACAAATACATCATGAACCTCGCCGAATATCAACTCATTTAAGCGCACCCGATGCAACACGATCGATCATGAAAAGAAGACATTTTCTCCAGTATGCGGGTGCTGCTGCTGCCTGGTCTGGATTCAAATACAAGGGATTTGCGCTGAATCCTATCTCGCATGCGCCCATGTTCAAGTCCTTGGCGGGATTGAACAATGAACATAACCGCGTCCTGGTGTTGATCCAGTTAACCGGCGGAAATGATGGCCTCAATACCCTGATTCCAATGGATCAATACGATCAATTGGCGACCGTGCGCCAAAATATCCTTATTCCTGAAAGCAAGGTGTTAAGCCTGGATGGTACCAGCCTCAACACGGTTCATCCTGCTTTTAGTGCAGTCAAAAACCTTTATAATGAAGGCAAAGTAAGCATTGTACAAAACGTAGGATACCCCAATCAGGACTATTCGCATTTCCGTTCGACCGATATATGGATGTCTGGTTCTGATGCAAATGAATATTTAGGGACCGGATGGGCTGGCCGATATTTGCAAAATTTGCATCCCGACTTCCCGGACGGTTATCCCAACCCTGAGCATCCCGATCCCTTGGCGGTTCAAATTGGTTCCGTCGTTTCTTTGGCTTTGATGGGCAATCGGCTTCCCATGGGTGTCGCTATTTCCGACCCGCAGTACTATTATCAATTTGTCAATGATCAAACAGAGCCGACGCCCAATACGCCTTACGGACAAGAACTCTCCTTCTTGAGGTTGGTCTCCCAACAAGCACAGACTTATTACGCATCCATCAAAAATGCCGCCGATGTTGGTAAAAACCTGTCTACCCTATACCCTGTGCTGGGCGAAAACAATTTGGCCGATCAATTGCGGATCGTAGCCCAATTGATCAGCGGTGGCTTGCGCACCCCCATTTATGTGGTATCGCTCGATGGTTTTGATACACACAGCGCGCAGGTAAATGAAACGGAAGGAACCATCTATGGTAAACACGCAGACCTTTTGCGCAAGGTTTCCGTGGCGATCGGCGCTTTTCAGGATGATCTCCAACTGTTGGATGTGGATGATCGGGTAGCCGGCATGACGTTTTCCGAGTTTGGACGCACCATCGCTTCCAATGGCAGCATTGGTACGGACCATGGTGCGGGTGCGCCCATGTTTGTATTTGGCAAAAATGTAATACCTGGCATCATTGGGGACAATCCAATGATTCCGGAGGAAGTTGGCCCCTCCGAAGACATCCCCATGGAACATGATTTCAGGTCTGTTTATGCCAGTGCTTTAAAAGATTGGTTTGGCTTGCCTGATCCTGAGACGGCACTGGGCCATGACTACCCGATCTTGCCCATTTTCAAGGCGCCGAGTGTTGGCGTCGAACAGCCGGTGCGTTCAAAAATTGCCATCCAGAACGATCCAAATCCGTTTGTGGAGGAGACCACTTTTACGTTCACTTCAGAGGGAGGTGCTGTATTGATACAGATTACCGATATTCATGGCAAAGTAAGGCACACGGTTTTGGAAGGGAACTATCCTGCGGGTAAACACGCGGTGACTTATAGAAAGAAAGACCTGCCTGTAGGGACTTATTTCTATCGTATTCGGGTGAATGGGGCGGTTATTTCTAAAAAATTGGTTGTGATTTAGTTTGTTCGCCCTGCTGGCGCCTTCCCAGTCAGATTCATCTTTATTAATAGGGGCTAAAGGAGATTGGAAAATATTTTGTGATGGGGATTTGTGCGTTGAAGCCTTTGTTGGTGGGCTGGTTGAAATTCAGGAAAGTATTGAATTAAATGAACAGGAGGAAGCGTAAAAACCGCCAATAGATGGTATTTTTAGCCCGAAAAGTGCGATTTGAATGCAAGAATGGACTGTTTACGACGACTGAAAAGTTAACAGATGAGGAGGAGTGATTCAATCATTCGGATCAATAAAAAACAATAAATACACCCTTAGCAAATACTGCAAGGTAGCGCCTGGCCAGATCCTTCCGTCCGTTTCTTTCCCCCTTACCATTTTGGGTAATTAATGATCCGAAAGGGAAAGAAACGGCCCTCAGGATGACAGCTCACGTTGTTTTTAACTTCCATATCTTTATCAAACTAAAGATCAGACCTTATTTTAACGTGAGTTGTCATCCTGAGTCTTTTTACTTCCCCCGTTGAGGTCTAAATAACCACGAATAAATAAGGGGAAGAATATGCCGACGCAATTAGTTTTGTGAAAATTACCAATACGGGCAAATCCAATTGCTATGGCATATAAAAAAGGCGAAGGATCTAGCCGGGGGCAAGGCTCAATCAATACAAAAAAGGCGAAGTATTTACTAAGACGCAAGGCTCAACCCCACCAATAAAAAACACTCCATCTAATATCACGCTCCACGATGAAGCATCGAGCGCATCAAGCGTAAAGATCACGCGCGGCGGAAAATAAGTGTTCATTTTGACAAAGGATAAGATAAATAAGCGGTTCATTCCAAGTGCCTCATCTAATTCTTTGGCTCAGGAAAAATTAACACTTATTTTTGCCCTACTACTTAGTTATTTTTTAATTTTAAATCAATCAAAATGGACAAGGAACAATTGAAAGAACAACTGGCCGAAACTAAAGCCAAAGTTCAAGAAAAAATCGCCCACCTGACTGAGCTAGCCAAGGAAGGTGTTGCTGAAGCGAAAGAAGAAATTCAGGAACAGCTCACGTACCTGAAGAGCATCGACTTTGGTGAAGACTTTGAAAAACTGGGCGAAGAAACCAGCGAAGAATTTCAGGAACTCAAGGCAAAAGCCGAAACTGCCCTCAATTCTTTGAAGGAGCGGTTTAATGATTGGTTTTAATTAATTGAGAAGTTCAGAGGTTGAGAAGTCCATACCGCACGACTTCTCAACTTCTCAACCTTTTCCGCCGCGCGTGGTCTTCACTTTTACAACGCATAATATCTCGCAACGCTCAATCTTTGTTTTTTTATAACCAACGCGCGGCGGAAAAAATGATCATTCTATAGCCTTTTGTTTGAAATTTCTACCATGATGGCGTAAACGGACAAACTAATGATAGAGGAAAAAAAGCACCAAACCGAAAGAATGTAATGGTTGTAAAATACTGCTGTAACGACGTAAGCAATTAAAATGGATATGCCCAACATCCACATCCGTCTGATGTGTGAAAAGAATGGAGGAACTATCGTAGCAAAAGCATATAATATGATGACATATTTCCTAAGTGAATCTGGGTAGTCCTGTAAATAAGCAATATGATGTCCTACTATTTTTGCCTCTACATGAAATGCCATTAGGCAGTATGCCAAATATAAACCTACAATTAGTCCTGCCACAACCCAAACCTTTTGAATGATTTTTCTTGTTGCATTTTTCTCCAGTAGTAAAATTGCGATTGGAACCCACAAGGGCCACAGAACTTGTGCGAAAAACAAAAAAACATACGTGAATATTTTTTGAGTATTCAGATAATCAGGGTTTGGAAGTGTTCGCCACAGTACGCCTTCTGCTATTTGCTGCACTCCAAAAACAAATGGAATACTAGCAAATAGCAATTGTGAAGCACGATGCGTTTTTTTGATAGATACAACACCAATAACTGTAAGAACAGCACCGGCTCCAAAACTGGCGCTTGCAGAGAAACACATATGTTTAGATTTTAGAAAGTGATTTATGCTTCAAGAATTCTTTTATTTTCCTGATATTTCCGCCGCGCGTGGTCTACGCTTTTACAACGCCTAATATCTTGCAACGCTCAATCTTTGTTTTTTTTACAACCGATGCGCCGCGGTTAAATTTCTTGATATACTTCATCAAAGGGAATTCTCATCCTGTCGCCCCAAACACCATTTTCTTCGCGTATTCCGCAAGAAATAATCATATTCACCTCAGCACCATAAGGTAATTTTAAAATACGTTTTACTTTTCTGCTGTCAAATCCTTCCATGGGGCAAGTGTCATATTTTTCATCAGCCATTGCCAGCATAAAGGTTTGTGCAGCCAAAGCACAAGTTTTATGCACCACCACGCGCATATCATTTTCAGATACCTGGTAAACGATTGGTCTGAAAAGTCCTACGATGCTCACTGCTATTTTCCGAACCAAGCCAAAAAATCCAAAGAACCGTGCATACAAAAAAGGCATTACCCGTCCATAATACATTTTCCAGTTTTTAATTCTTTTAGCCTGTTTCTCTTTTGGACTGTTTTTTTGCACATTTTGCATTTCTAAGTGCATCATTTCTTTAGCCCTTTTTTTGTAAAAATCTTGCCTGGTTACAAAAATGACCATTTGCTGCGCCGTTGTTGCTGATGCTTGACTTAAACAGGCTACAGCAAGCTGCTTTAAAATTTCTGGGGTGGTGATATGGTAAAACTCCCAAAGTTGCATGTTTGAACTGTTCGGTGCTAAGGTTGCCAGTGCAATACAATGTTTCACTTTCTCCGTATCAATCGAGATATCTTTGTAATTTCTTACGGAACGTCTGTAATTTATTACTTCTGTTAAGGTCATTATTTTAAACCAGGATTTAAATGGATTTAAAGGATTGATGGATAAAAAACATTGATTTTCAATGGATTAGACCCAGGATTTAAATGGATTTAAAGGATGGATTGATAAAAATTTGATTTTCAAAGGATTAGACGACATCTTTCCGTCTATTTGTCAACCATTCGTCTATTGGTTTTAACAATATATTTACCGCAATAATGAAGAATGTTGCAATAAACGTCTCTTTGAAATACCCTGCTGCTGCTAAACAGCCAACTGCCGAGCAGCACCAAACGGTAACTGCTGTTGTCAATCCATGCACACTAATACCTTCTTTAAAAATGATCCCAGCACATAAAAAGCCAATACCAGTAACCACTTGTCCTATTATTCTGGTTACATCGCCGTTTCCCTTTTCTGTAACCATTATGGAAATCAATACAAAAATGGCCGCACCAACCGAAACCAACGTATTGGTTCGCAAACCTGCGGACTTATGGTTCCATTGCCTTTCAAAGCCGATCAATAAACCAGCAAGCAGGGCGGCCATTAAGCGAATTGTAAATTCTGTATTTGTCATGTCTTAACTGTTTCGTCTATTTCCAAACAATCTTCATAAAGACAGAAAGAGATTGATCAAGACCCATGTACACCCATACCTCCCGACACAAAGGTCCTACCTGTTAATACCTAAGGTCTTACACAAAAAATAAAAAAAATTACATCCTTCACACATTATACCCAGATTTAAATGGATTTGAAGGATGGATGGATAAAAATTGATTTTCAAAGGAATAAGGTACAACCATTTTCATAACCACAGTGCGTTGACATTATTTGGGTCAAGATGCACCGAACTTTAATACTCCCGTTAAACGTTACCTTCTAAAACGACCAGAATATGACCAGCGAAATCCAAATAGAAACACGCCATTTATTTCCTATCTTGGAAAGGAAACTGATCGACCTTTTAAACGGGCACACTGCAGCAGAATGGGATCGTCCAACCGCGTGGAAATTGTTTTACCGGAACAAGTAAAAGACAAAGTAAGCCTGTTTGGGGATATTACTTTGGCGGAACGCGTACTCAGTATCGTTGCAGTAATGGCTTAAAAATAAAGGCTAACACCTTTACAAATAAACTTTTTTATGAAAAACGAAAACCACCCTCCACAACCCGACTTAACCACCTGCCCCCAATATTTTTGTTTCTTTTGGAACGGAATCGGGGATTATATATCCAAAGGAATGCACGAAAACGTGGAAAAAGCCATGAACCAAATGGTGCTGGTCACGGAAGCACATTGCGGGTTTCAATATGGACAATGCGCCCGGAATGAACACCAGCGCGGCGAAAAAGACTTTTACGAACCCTGCGAACCCCGCCTGGAAGCAGCAGGGTTGCCCGACTTTTATTTTAACAAGCCCGCATGGCAGAAATCGCCGGAAAAGCGCCAACTTTACAACGATTACTTCGGGATAAAGGAGAATATCTAAACTGGAGGTAATTTGTCAGTAGCACGCTTACACAAAAAATACTTTTTACCAGGATGAAACACTTTTTCTTCTTTTCGCTTTTCTTTTATCTTGCTACACACGCTTTTGCACAAACAACCTCCATCCAAGTGCTTTGCAATCAACGAAAACAGGTGATGGATGGTTTTGGTGCACACCAAGGCGATCATGCCGTGAACCAGGCATGGTGGCAAGCACTCTATTTTGATGATTTGGGGGCTTCGATTTACCGGGTTGATTTGACCCCAAAACTGAAAACGCCCTATTCCAACCTGACCTATTATTCGCCCTGGTTTATGGGAAGCAGTACAGTCAGCATATTTAACTTGGAAGATCCTGCCAACCCTAATGGGCCAGAAAACAACCGGGTGCGTACCTACACGGGGCCTAATGATTATTCCCGCTCCTTTGGTGGACAAAACGCGCCGATTGCAGTGATGGGGACGGATATTTCGGCCAATGTCAACAAGTTTACCTACGCTCCCGACGGTGCAATCACTGCGGGCAAGGCCAAAAAAGCGGCCTTAGGCGATTTTAAATTGATCGGTTCTATTTGGTCGCCCGTGCCCTGGGTGAAAGTTGCTTCTGGTAACACGTACGGTCAGGACTGGTGGCCCGGCCCGGTTGCGGGCAGCCCATGGCCCTTTATTTGGGGCGGCAATTTTGCGGGTGGCAGGCTGGATGTATCCAATACGCCCTTGGAGGTGTTCAATGATGGGACAGGCCCAACAACCGCCCTGCAACAATTTGCCCGCAGCACCGCAGCCTATATTAAAGGGTACCAAGACTTTCATGGCATCCAGTTTTATGCCATCAGTATCCAGAACGAGCTCAATTTCGAGCAATTTTATAACAGTGCCACCTACCCGTTGTCGAGCCAGTATATATCGGCGTTAAAGGCGGTGCGTGCCGAATTTGACCAACACACCGATCTGAAAGGCATCAAAATTATGGGCCCTGAAGACCTGCTCGGGGGCGATCCATACGGTATGTGGGAATATGGCGGCCCGGTGCACAAAAACCTGCAATACCTCAAAAATATTGGTGCGGACCCTGCGGCGCTTCAATCCCTGGATTTTTTCTGCATCCACGGCTATGCGCCCGATGGGGTCAGTGCAGGCGGCGCAAACGCTGTTTTGTGGGATTGGTGGGCCAATGGTTGGGTCAATAGCCCCGCGCCGGGCATCCCTGCCAATGTGAAAGGGTTTACGGAATTTGGGAAAAAATCCTGGATGACCGAAACTTCAGGGGAAGCGGCTGATTGGCTGGAACCCGCTGCAGGGTTTCCCAACAATGGTGGCTGGAGTATCGCCGCAAAAATTCACCAGGCCCTTACGACCGGCCAAGAGAGCGCATGGATTTATTGGACTTTTACCGGGGAGGACAATGGTCAGGTATCCACTTTCGCTTTGAGCAATGAAGCCCAAAAAGAAAACGCGCCCAAATACGTGGCGGCTAAACATTTTTTTAAATACATCCGCCCCAACGCGGAGCGGGTTGAAGTCGCCAACAGCAACAACAGTTTGTTGGCCAGTGCATACGTTCATGAATTGGATAACACCTTGACCATCGTATTGGTAAACACCAGCCCAACCACACAGACAACGGCCATTGATTTGCAAGGAACACAAGGATTGCCTGCCACTTTTGCGGCGTTTACCTCCTCCAATAATTCCTATTGGCAACAAAGCCTGGAACCGATCAACAACCATGCGACAGCGGTGAACGTGCCAGGCTATGGCGTAGTTACCCTTTATGGAACCAATGTCAGTACGACTTCCGTATCTGCACCAACGGCAATCGAAGGGATTTGCAGCATCAAAGTAGTGCCCAATCCTGCACAGACGCAAACGATGTTGCATTATTCCGTTGGCGTCGACGCGTTGGTCCGTATTCATATTGCCGATGTAAATGGGCGCATGGTGTTGCCCGTGTTGGAAGGGCCCCAGCAAGCGGGCGAACACAGCCTTGCGTTGGATACCGCCCCACTTCGCCCAGGCATTTATTGGGTAAACATGCAATGTGGCACTGCAAATGTGTCGTATAAAATGTTGGTTGGGCGGTAATGAACAGCGAAATCAAAATAGAAACGCTCCATTTATTTCCATCCTTGGATAGGAAACTGATCGATCTTTTAAACGGGCTAACTGCAGCAGAATGGGATCTTCCAACGGTGGCTAAACGTTGGAACGTGAAGGATGTAGCATCTCATTTACTGGACGGAAATTTAAGAACCTTGTCCATGTCAAGAGATCATTATTTTGGAGAAAGCCCTGAAAACATAGATACCTATCAAGACCTTGTGGGCTATCTAAATCATTTGAATATGGCTTGGACAAGCGCCACCAAAAGGCTAAGCCCAAAAGTAATCACGGAACTTTTAGAAATTACGGGGAAAGCATATATCGAACATTTACAAACACTTAAGCCGTTTGATCCTGCTATTTTTTCAGTGGCCTGGGCGGGACAAGCAGTTTCACCAAACTGGTTTCATATAGCACGGGAATACACCGAAAAGTTTTTGCACCAACAACAAATTAGGGACGCAGTCGGCAAACAAGGCATTATGACAAAAGAATTGTTTTACCCATTTCTTGATACGTTTATGGTCGCTTTCCCGCACACATTTCGTACTGTTTCAGCAGAAAATGGCACCATCGTTTCTATGGAAGTCCGTACAGATATTGGTGGAATTTGGAGTATCGAAAAGACCGATAAAGGCTGGATTTTAGACAAAAGTCAACATCTCCATCCGCATGCTAAAGTTGTGATGGACCCTGATACCGCATGGAAATTGTTTTCAAAAAGTTGGAAACCGGAACAGGTGGAAGACAAAGTAATCATGACGGGGGATATTATTTTGGCAAAACGCGTATTAAGTATTGTGGCTGTAATGGCGTAAAAATAACTGCATGCCACCGGGTCTGTGAATAATGTAACAAATTGATAGCATTGTGTAACAGCATGAAAAACCAGCGCCCGCATCTTTGTGACAATCTAGCCTGTGGCTATTTTATCAACCAAAGCAATACATGAATAATTTTTTCAGAGGAATACTATCCGGTGCAGGCGCCATGAAATTTGGAGGGGGCTGTATTAGCACCGTTGTAATATTTATTATTATCTGGGTTGCATTAGGGCAGTGTAACTAGGTATTCAAAAACATGAACATCCCCTTACTTTCCGGCCTTTCCATGCATAAACTTTGGCTCAGATTTATCGCGCTATGGCGTTTGATTCGCTTGTCAGCCGAAGAATTCAATGAAAACAACGGGCTCAAGTTAAGTGCCTCGCTTTCGTATTACACACTCTTTTCTATGGCGCCTATGCTGATCATCGTGATCGCGATTGGCAGTATTTGGCTGGGTAAGGAAGCGGCGGCGGGTTATCTTTATTTGCAATTTGAAGGGCTTATTGGAAAATTGGGGGCTTTGCAATTGCAGGAAATGATCAACAATGTCCGAATTTCCGGCGACACGCCCTGGGTGACGGCATTGGGTGTGGCCACTTTTTTTCTCGGGGCAACCGGCGTTTTTATTGAAATCCAGGATTCTATCAATACAATTTGGTCGATCAAAGTAAAGCCTAAAAAAGGCTGGGTGCGTTTTCTCATCACGCGTATGGTTTCTTTCTCCTTGGTGGTCGGCATCGGTTTCCTTTTGATGGTTTCGCTTGTGTTGAGTGCAATACTGAGTATGTTGGACGGGTGGCTGAATGACTATTTGAATTCCTTCGCATGGCTGGCCTATATCATGAGTAATTTGATATCCACAGGTATTGTGATGATCCTTTTTGCCGTAATTTTCAAAGTATTGCCCGATGCTGAATTAAAATGGCGCGATGTAATGATCGGTGCATTTTTTACTGCCTTCCTGTTTTTGATCGGCAAATACCTGATCAACCTGTACCTCAGCCATTCGAGCACTGTTACGGCTTATGGCGCAGCAGGGGCCGTGGTGCTGATCATTTTATGGGTCTATTATTCCGCGATCATCCTTTATTGGGGCGCGGAATTCACCAAGGTTTATGCCAATCAATATGGCGGGAAAATCCGTCCCAGTTCATCCGCCGTTTTTGTGGAACAAAAGGAAGTTGTAGTGAAGGAATTGGTACTTTCCACGGAAGAAACTAAGGTATAAACCCGCTGTATTAATCCAACAAGGGCCAATCCTTTAACACACAAGCATTATATTGCTATTTTTTTGTACGCTCTTTTCAACTTCCATATTTTCATAAAATCCCAAAGCGACATAAAACCAATGCCTTTTTTCCTGTTTTCAATCGCTGCCTGATATATCCTGTTAAAGTGCTGTAGGATAACTTTTTGTCCATCCCAAAATCGGAATTGTGGATCGTAAATATGGGAAGGCTCCGCGCCTGCGCCGTTCAATTCCAGGATACTAATATTCTGTCCTTTTTTCAGGTCTTCAATACTGCTGCAACGTAAATCAAAACGACCATAGTAAAAACCTTCAATATGTTTACTGATGTTGTCAAAAACAGCCAGCAGGGATGCATCAATAATATGATTGTAATTCAAAAACATCGCCCCCAAGGCGTGATTTCCATAAGGCACGAGCAGTCTTTCTTCCCCAGGCTGCAATACATGGCATAAATTTAAATTTTTATCGTGTTTCAATTTAGCGTATTGCAATATTGCACGGTTGTTGCGCAGGATTAATTCATCCATGCTGGATAAGCCGTCGCCCGTAATGCTGAGTAGTTTTTTCAAGGTCACGGAAACGATTTCTCCTTGAGTGCAATTGGGATTTCTGGAATACAAAATACTAAATTCCAGGGGATAATCAACGTAAGATTGTATTAAAAATGGAAATGGAATCTGTGCGTTATAGGCTTCCAATTCGGCCGGGGAGTGCAATTTTTTTACACACCAGCCGCGTTCGCCCCGATCAGGTTTGGCGATAATTGGAAAATCAATTCCAGCAGATAACATGTTTTCCAGTATGCAAGAAAGCATTGTCTGTTCCGAGATGTAAAGGGTACTGGGGTAATAGGCTTTGGGAATTAGTTTGAAAATTTGCCATTTGCTTTCAAAAAACATTCCACCCGTTTCAATGGAAGGATTAGACGCCGAAAAAAAGAACAAGGAGCGGGCCTTGATCGACAAATAGATAAAATAAAATGTGGCTGGCAGATACACCAGCCACATTGGCCAATACTCCCAACTGGAAGTTTTGATATACAGTATTCTTAATCTGCGCTTCAGCATTGATGTATGTATGTTCGGCATTTTGCGCGGTCCACGGTCGGCTTTATTTGAAAATTGATTGCCAATAATTATCCGCTTTTGATTTCAGTGCGCCTTCGTCTGCGTTCCACTTGGTCAGCGTATTGTTGTACCAGGTGTGAAAGAACAAATATAATTTACCATCTACAATTTTAAAAGTAGCGGGGTCAATTTCCACTTTGGAATTTGTAGCGCCCATGGCATACGCACACCAACCGCCATATTGTGGTTCGTACTTTTTGGTGTTTTTGTAAAAAAGGTCTTTGTTGGCGGCAGAAGCAAAATAGTATGTAACCCCTTCTACAGTTGCCGCATGCTGAGCACTTCCTTTTACGGCTTTGTTTTGGGTAAAATAAGCAACCGGGTCATATCCCTGAATTGCGAGTCCACCCGATAAGTTAAATTGTTTGGTACGTGTGCCTGTTTGAGAAAAAGCAACCGTGGCAAATAATATGGAAATGGAAAAAATCAGCAATGATTTCATGTGTATAATTGATTTTGTTACTTGTTGCTGCAAAAGTAAAGGGTGCTTGGGAAATCGAATGTCCGGGCGCGAACAGTTCGGGTTGTGAGTTGCCCAGCGTCAAACTAATTATGAACACAAATACCACCTATTCAATGCCATATTGACCGATGCTTTTAAATTGAAAAGAGGTTGTTTCATAAAGACTTACGAAACAACCCCATTCCAATACGCTTAATAAGTGTACCGCAAAGTTATGCCATAGGTTCTTGGATCGCCCAATACTCCAGCATAATGTCCTGCATTGCCCGCTGCGGGCAACAACTGTTCGAAATAATCTTTGTCCAGCAAATTGCGCGCCCAGACAAAGACCGACAATCCATTGCTGGCGCGGAAACCCAATCGGCCATTCAGCAAGGCGTAACCTTCAATATTCAAATAAGCAGAGGGTGATCCACTCGAAGAAAACTCGGAGCGGGAATAGGTATCAAACGCCAGAAAATACTTGCCGCTTTCACTGAGTAATTTGCCGGAAGTGGTCAATTCGCCCCCTAAAGAACCGGCCCATTTGGAAATACCCGGCAATCGGCTGCCTGAAATATCCTTAAATGCGGTTGCGCCACCCGTTTCTTCCAAGGGAACCGGCGCATTGGTGAAGGACACGTATTTGCCCTCGGTATAAGCGAACGCGCCGTACAAGGAAAGATGTTTACCAAACCGGACATTACCATCCAATTCAACGCCCAATACGCGCACTTCTTCCGCATTGGCGAGGTATCCGCGGTTTACACCCACCTCAGCCGTTTGAACCTGGGTTTGGTAATCTTTGATGTCGGTGTTGTGAAATACCAGGTTCAAGGTGGAATTGCTGGTTGGGCTCGTTTTTATACCCAATTCGAAATGCGTGACCGATTCGGGCTTAACCCGCGCCAAATCAATCAAAATTTCGCCATTTGCCGTGGGCAAGCCCCCCAAATTAACACCAACTGGCTTGAAACTGGTTGAATAGGTGGCAAACGTATTGATGCGGTTGGAAGCTTTGAAGGAAAGCGTTAACTGACCCGAAAGATTGCTTTCATTTACATTGGTTGAAAATGCCTGATCCGTGTAAACCAGCCGCTTGAGGGCAATCAGTGCCGGATCTGTTGTTTCTAAGCCGCCATACGTTTTGCGGTCATACACCACGTCTTTTTGGTCGTTGTTGTAACGAATGCCCGGCAACAGGTGCAAACGCTTGGTAATACCCCAGTCAACCTGGGCAAACACCGCGCCACTAAAAGTTTGAAGCCGGGAGGTGGTTTTGATGCCATAACCATCCAACAGACCTGGCGTTTTCCATAAATTGCTGGTCGAACTTTGAGAGAAACGCCATTGTGCCGAACCAGATTCTTCCGTGTGCACCGGATCGGTCGTCAAGTCCTGACCAATGGCAAAAAGTCCAATTACACCACTTACGCTGGGTAATAAATTCCCGGCATACCGAATTTCCTGGGTCCATTGTTCATGCCTTGAAGTGGCCGCCGACTTCGACAATACCGACAAACCCGTAAAGTCCCGGTCATTCGACGGATCCCAGTTCCAATAACGCCAGGCAGTCGTCGAAGTAAGCGTACCGCTACCAAGTTTTACATCAATATTGAGCGAAGCGCCCCCCAATTCATTCCCTGAACGCCAAGGGGTGTCATGGTCGACGATCCGGTCAAACGGATTTTGGGTAGGTAACGAATACCCAAGATCAGAAATGATCTGATTGAATTGCCGGTAACCCGCACGTTGGGTGGTCACCACACCAGCGACAACCTGTGCGTAACCACCTGGATGCTGTTCTGATATATCACCAGCCAGCGTAATTTTCACCCGATCAGTTGGGGTAAACAAGAGTTGTCCGCGAACCCCCAGGTTATTGAGGTCGTTCACCGGTTTTTCGGTTCTAATATTATACAGCAGACCATCCCGTTGTGTACCCGAGAAAGAAAGCCTTCCGGCAAATTTTTTACCCAACGGACCAGTGATGGAAGTTTTCGCCTGGATAAATCCGTAGTTGCCATAACTCAGCTCAAAACTTGCGCCAGGTTTAAAACTTGGCGCACGGGTGGTGATGTTAAAGGCCCCCGCAGTGGTGTTTTTGCCAAAAAGGGTGCCCTGTGGTCCACGCAACACCTCAACTTGTTCAATATCAATAAAATCGAGGGTAGTCGCAGCCGGGCGCGCGTAGTACACACCATCTACATAAAACCCTACACCTGGGTCAATACCATCATTGGTCAATCCAAAAGTAGAGCCCAAGCCTCGAATATTCAGGGTGGTATTGCGCGGATTGGAGGAATAGAGTTGTACGGTCGGCACTAGTTCTTTCAGGCGGTTTACATTGAATGCACCCGATTCTTCGATCAACTTCCCGCCTATGACAGAAATGGGGATGGGTACATTCTGGGCCGTCTCTTGCCGGCGCCTGGAGGTAATGACCACCTCGGAAAGCTGACTATCCTCTACCAGCGTAATCGTCAGCGGTGTTTTTGGAATTTCTGTAAGCGTAATTTCCTGGGTAGTATAGCCCACCGCACTAATGACTAAGATGAAAGGCGGGGTTTTTCGAGTAGTGAGGCTGAATTTACCAAGCGTGTCGGCAATCGTATAAGTGCTCGAACCTTTCAGGACGATGGATGAACCAACAAGCGGATAACCCGCGCCATCCTGTATTAGGCCCTGAACCTCGCTTTGACCGAATGACAAATTAGCCCAGAACAGCAGGGCCAGGATGCGTGTTAATTTTTGCTTCATTTTAAAATGTTTGTAGTTGATCAATGAGTGCATAAATTAAAAAAGCCCCTCGGTAAGTGACCGAAGGGCTTTTTTAAGACAAAACGAAATTGTACGAACTTATGGAATTAAAATCCTGTCAAACAATATACGTGTTGGAGCCGCTTCGGTGGATCGAATTGAACAACAACAACAACATGGTTTGTATGACAAAGTGTACTTCATGCCGTAAAGGTACGTGACGTCTTTTATCCTACCAAATTTGTAGACTAATAATTTAATATTAATGCGACCCAAAATTCACAAACAAGTTGACCCGCAATCGTTGGTTATAGAACTCACCCGACGGATCCGCAAACGTTTTCCAGCCGCTAATGAGGGTGTAATGCACGCCCCCACCAAAACTCATACCTTTTATTTTGCTGGGAAAAAACACCCGGGCACCAAATTCCGTCCAGCCGCCCGCCGCTGCATCTTCGCCTTTGAACAGTTTGTCTTCCCACACACTGACCCGCACACCATCGGGTGTTTTGCGGTCGTCGCCGTGCAGGTAAAAGCCGCCCGTACCAACACCGTAACCGATCGGAAGATCCAATTCAAACTTTTTAAATTTAAAAGTAGGGGCAACAAACGCACCCACAACACCCCAATCGGCTCGAAGTTTGACCGAACTTTTGCCCAAATAGGTCTGATTTTCAGCTAATTTCGTATCAACGGTGTAGGAATTGATCGGCCCCGGACGACCATAACTGATGACGCCCACTTTGAGGCGATCTTTCCAGAGTTTCACGCCAAAGGAGGCGCCAATGGTTTTACCAACGTGGTTTTCGAGAAACATTACCCCGACCTCGGGTGTAATAAACCAGCCAATTTTAGCGGGTTTTGATTCCTGTGCAGTCAAAAAAGTGGCCCAAACCAACAGGCAGCTTGCGATAAGTATCTTTTTCATGGAAGTGTAATTTTTGAGTTGTTAGAAAGTAGGTTCAACCAAGGGTGCAGCAGTACGGCGACCAAAGGCAAAGCGCATCCCGGCCTGCAAAGACCAACTGAATTTGTACGTATCGCCGTTGCCACCGAACGCAGCACCAGTCGCGGCTTTGAGAAAAACATGGCGTCTTTCGGAGGTTTTGATGTTCAAACCCGCATAAATCAGCGGTACATGGGCAAATTCAAACAACGAAGACGGGCTAACCTGAAACCCCATTGGAAAAGTGATCCCGCCCTGAAAATGGACTTTTTCGGTTGCAGGAATGGTCACGAGCAGGCCCGGCTCAAACAATACCGCATTGGCAGAAAGGATGCTGTCCCGTTCGTCGTTTTGATCGGGATCAATTTTGCCCTGGACGCGCAGTCCCGTTCGAGCGAAAAAATCCAGTCGAATTTGATCTTTTTCATACAAACGGTAGGTCAAAGGCACAGAAAAAGTGGTCGAAAAGCCTTCCCGAATAGGTTTGGCATCCACAAACCGATAACGGGGCGCACCATATTGCGCCTCCAATCCAATCCGAAACCGGTCGTTGAGCTGGTATCGGTAGGCCACATTGGCCGAAACACGGTCTTGCGTGGAACTACCGACCGATACATCCCAAAGCGATTGTGCCGACATGTTGTATGCGGACAAAAGCGCAAGCAGGACAGAAAAGACAATAAAAAGTTGTTTCATGTTGCAGTTGTTTTTTTTGATGGAACAAAAATTTGATACTGCAAATGTGCGGGTGTTGCCCGGCGCGGCTCATTGACTTGGGTTAAGAAAACCCATTATGGACGATCGTCCACACTCATCACTCATCACTCATCACTCCTACCCCATCTTCTCCAACAACCACTCCCGCTCGGTCAAATGCTCTTCCTTCAATATCGCCTCGCGCAATTTTTCCACTTCATTTTTTTCGTGCCAATTGATATTCAATAACTTATCTGTGTATTTAATGATGTTCAAACTGTTGTTCCGATGATACCCCAACACCCTTTTTCGATGGATGTAGTTGCGCATCGCATCGAGGTGCGATTGTAAGGTTTCCATTTCACCCAGTTCGTACCAGGTTTTGAGCAACAGCGTTTTTGCAGCCAGATTGACCAAGGTATCGCGGTAATTCACTTGTTGCAACAATTCCAAAACGGCATCGAAGTGCTTTTGCGCATATTCGAGGCGCGCCAGGTTAAAACTAAATGCGCTTTCCCGGTACTGCTTTTTGAGCGCGTTTTTATACTGAAAAATGAAAAATTGCACCCATTCCAAATCACCCGTCTGCAAACCAGCCGCCACAATGTTGTAATAGGTGTAAGGTGAAATCTCTTCGTTTTCGAGCAAAATGCCTTGCTCAATGCCGGGTTTGTATAAATCGGTGACCTCCTGGAAAAAGCGTTTTTCGCCCAGGTTGAGCCGACGGACACAATAGTTGATGGCCCAAATAAACAGGCTTCTGTTCTCGTCCGGCGAAAACAAATCCAGACTGTTTAACAGCATCTTTTTAAATTCCTGAAAATGTTGCTCGTCTTCCGGGGAACGCAGCATCCGATAACAATGCAGGTAAATGGCAATCACCGGTATGTCCGCTGCAAAGTTTTTCTCCGCAAATTGTACCACCTCGCTTTCCCAGGAACTCTGGAAATCAGCCCGATAAACGGCTTGTTGCACAGCATTTAAACAAATAAGTCGGAGTTTTTGAGCAACATACACGATATCAGCCGCCGAAGAAGCCGCTTGCAGGTGTTCGGTGTTGGTTGGCTCGACAATCGATCCCGATTGGTGGGTTTCCCAATGCAGCCGAAACCGGGCTTCGTAGTAGGCAACATCCCGTAATGGCTGACTTTCCAAGGTTTTGTGCAACCATTTTTTTTGTCGGCCAAAAGGCACCGACAAGCCCCGTTTCCGCAAAGAAATAGCCACCAATAGGTTCTGCTGGATTACATTTCCATCAAATTCTTTTTGGGCAAGGTACTGCTCCAACAAACGCATCAGGTAGGTCATGCGCAATTGTAAGGCCTGGTCAGGGAGCGGATCTGCGCCAAATAACTGTTCTTTGGCCTTCGTTTTATCAAGTGTTTTCTGGGCGCAAAACCATTCAAACAATTGGATCACATCTTCCCGAACATTAAAGTAAGGTGACCGCAGAAACTTCAGGACCGCTCGTTTTTCCAGGCCGGAAAAGGATTGAATTAATTGGGCAAGCTGACTATTTTGCATTTTTTGCGCATTGAAAAACAAAATGAACGACCAGTTCTGGTGCTTTTTTAGAAAAAACAATGCCACAAAAATAGGAATCTTAAATTATAAATTCAATATTTTCTCTACATTTTATTGATTATCAAGTTATTGTGAAGTTTATTTGCTTTTTAGGCTCATTATTTGCTTTTTTTTGATTTTGCTTGGCCTGCGCTTAGGTTGCACCTTTGTATCGTGATTTATGCGCAACAAAATCTTCATCCTTTGTTTAACTCAGTTATGATCGTCCTATGAAAAATCAATGCTACCAAAATTGGCAGCTTCCTTTTAGTAAAGGACTGCTTTTGCTCACCTTGCTGCTCCTGCAACAATTGAATATGTCGGCTCAATGCAGCCCGGATATCCTTGCGCCAAGCATCCAATGCCCAGCCAATTTAACCGTCACGGTGGCACCTGGCATCTGCTCTACCACCGTTATTTTAACGGCTCCAATCGTCAACGACAATTGCCCCGATCCCGTTACCTTGACTTCAACCGCACCATCCAACTCGGTATATCCTTTAGGTACTACCCCGGTTGTCTTCACGGCAACCGATGCCGCGGGCAACACCGCCACTTGTCAAACAACGGTAACTGTGTCTGGAGGATTTATTTATACCCTCGTTTGCAATGACTTAATAACCATTCCAGCACATCCAAGCGGAATCACCACCCTGGTCCCCGATGACATCCTGGAAGGTGGCCCCTATAATTGTGTACAAACATCCATTGCCCAAGGCGTAAATGGAACCTGTTTGCCATCCATCTCCATTGCAGGCACGGGAACCTTCCTGATATCGGCCTGTGTTGCACTGCCTGGAGGCGGATTCAACAAATGTTGGGGCAATGTGACCATCACGGGAAATGCATGCAGTCCGGACGTTACGCCGCCTACTGCCGTTTGCGTCAATGCTTTGACCATTCAATCCAACCTAAATGGGCCAAATACGACCCTTTTGGCCCCCCAAGTACTAGACAATGGCAGTTTTGATGCATGTTCCGCATTAATGTACCGGGCTACCCTCGATGTAAGCGCAACCACCCCACCCCTTTCCAGCGCGGCCCTTCCGATTGTCGGAATAGGCACGCAGGATGTCGCCTTGTGGGTAGGGGATGCTGCCAACAACTGGAACAGATGCCTCGTTACGGTGACCAGCGCCGCACCGAAATGCACACCGGATCTAACGCCGCCCACGTGCATTGCACCGCCCAACCTGACAATTACCCATGATTATTATGAATCCCTGAATCTAACCCTAACGGATTCGCTTCAGATGGTTGCTGCTTTCGGCGCCGTGAACGTTTGGGACAATTGTTCCAATGGAAATGCTTCCATATTTAGTGCTTATTCCGTTGTTACGTACCCGGATGGTTCGCCTAAAGAAATCACGCGTTCCTTTTTGGCCATCGACGGCGCCGGAAATACAGCAACTGGTACCCAGGTAGTCAATATACTGCCCAGTACCGCCGGTTTTCATGTCCCAGCCTGGTTCTATCCCGGTGATCTTGTCATAGACAGTATCGAAACAACTTCTTCCAACGACATTTTTTTAGCGGCCTCGAACAGTGACCAAGTGTTCATTGCGCCTTGCAATGGCGAAAAAGTCCGCATCGAAAGAATCCAGACCATCATCAACTGGTTAGATCCAAATCCCGATGCACCTGTTTTTGTCCTGCCGGCCTTAGACCTCGACAATGACGGACAATTGGGCGATCCTTATGATGTGGTATTCTATGGTGACAGCCTTTGGTTGGTTAACAACGGCCAATTAACGCTGGCATTAGCGCCAAAGGTGGCTTTATATCACTATATACAGCATATTCGTTACAATAACCTGGATATGGACCCCTATTATGTGTCTGGAAATGTATTTTTGGATTCAACGCTGGATTGTAACCTAAATACAGGTGAACAACGCTTGGGATTCTGGAAAGTAAAGGTGGTCGGTTTAGTAAGCGGTACGGTTTACACAGGCATAACCGATGCAAATGGGTATTATAATATTGATGTTTGTCAGGGCGACACCTCGGTTGAACTGAGCTTGGATGTTCCGTTTGTATATAACACGACTTGTCCGACCACTTATATTAAAACGATCGGCAGCAATAACACCGGTTCTCAAAACATTCCGGTACAATTGGAGGCCGCATGTCCGCTATTATCCGTTGATTTGTCCACTCAGCGCATTCGGCCTTGTTTCGCCGATAAATATCAGGTGCAGTATTGCAATTTGAGCACGCAAAGTGTTTCGGATGTGCATGTAACAGTGGAACTGGATCCCTATTTATTGTTCAATGGCGCCAGTATCCCCGGAACATTTGTAAGTGGAAACACCTTCGACTTCGTTTTAGGTACCCTTGCGCCGGGCGATTGTGGTGCTTTCCAGATTAATTACACCACGGATTGTAACACACCCGTTGGAATTACCCATTGTTCTGAGGCCCATATTCTCCCGGATGCCGGTTGCATTACGAATCCCGGTGGATCAGGCGCATTGCTGCAAGCCTCCGCCGTTTGTGATGGCGACTCCGTTCGGTTGTCGTTGAAAAACATTGGCAACGCGGAAATGGCCACTGCCCATGAATTTGTCATCGTGGAGGACTTGATTATGTACATGAGCACCCCATTCCAGTTAGGCCCGGGCGAGATTACATCCGTTGCCACCCTTGCCAATGGCGCGACCTACCGCATTCAGTCCGAGCAAGTTCCATCCGGCATTGTAGCTGCCTTTGTGGAAGGTTGCGGTGGCTATAGCCAGCCAGGTTTGCCGCTCATGTTCTCCCTTTCCACGACCAACTCCTTCGTTTCCACCGATTGTATGGTCAACGTTTCTTCCTTTGATCCCAACGACAAGCAGGCAGTTCCGACTGGGTACGCGACAGAACATTTCATTGAAAAGAACACGCCCATCCAATACAATATCCGCTTCCAAAACACCGGAACCGATACGGCCTACACCGTGGTTCTGTTGGACACTTTATCCGCCTATTTGGATGTTAGAAGCATCGCGCCTGGCGCTGCATCGCACCCTTATGATGTGGATATCATCGATGGAAATGTGTTGCGTTTCCGTTTCGACCGGATTAACCTGCCCGACAGCACCTCCAATCCAGCGGCATCACAGGGTTTTGTAAAATACGAAATCAATCAATTGCCCAACAACCCCGAGGGCAGCAAAATTTTGAATACCGCAGCCATTTACTTCGATAATAATGCCCCTGTTTTGACCAACACGACCTTGCATACCATCGGCAGTAAATTCATATCGGTAGAAACAGACGAGGCCAACGCCTTGGGTAAAAACCTGAAAGTGTATCCCAACCCAGCCTCCACGGAATTGTTTTTTGAATTGCCCACCGAAGTCACCCAAGGAAATTTTGTCCTAACCGATGCCTTAGGCAGAAAAGTAAACGAGGAAACCTTTATTGGAAACCGCTACCGTTTTGAGCGCAAACAATTGCCATCCGGTGTGTATTTCTTTAGAATCCTGGACTTTACGGGGAAAATTATCCTGAAATAGTACGGTACGGCGAAAGCGATAATGATGTAATGATAAAGGCGGCCCCTACTGCGATATTTCGTGGTAGGGGTTGTTTTTGGTTTTGTGGCTTGCCTGACACAATGTAGTGGTTTGGAACAAATGGGCTTTCACGCAAGAGGGGTTTTATAGGGGGGTAACGGCAAAGCCCGTGCGCGCTGCAAAAAAGTAAAATATTGAGAAAATTTCTCAAAAAAACAGAATTTTAAAATAAAGGCCATACCTTTGAGAAAATTTCTCAAATTCCATGCTTTTAAACTTCACAATCGGCAATTTCAGATCGTTTTCCGAGCGCAAAACGCTTAGTATGGAGCCCGCATCCATCTCTGACCACCCGCAAAATATAATTAAAAGGGATCAATATAGTTTCCTCTCTGCTGCTGTTATTTATGGCGCTAATTCCTCTGGCAAATCCAATTTGCTTAGAGGAGTGAATACCATGAAAAGGATTGTGGTAGAAAACTTTGACAAGCGCTCAGTGAGTGAAATCCCTTACGATCCATTCTTGCTAAACACGAGAACCTCACATGAGCCTACCTTTTATGAAGTTGTTTTTTGGATAGAAAATATTAAATATCGATATGGATTCGAGGCGGATAGAACTTCAATTCATTCAGAATGGCTTTTTGCCACGGAGAAGAAAAAATCGGAAAAACCCCTCTTTTTAAGAGTCCCGGAAGGAATCGAAGTAATGCGAAACTTTCCTGAAGGCAAAAATTTGGAAGAAAAAACGAGAGATAATGCGCTCTTTTTAACTGTAGTAGATCAGTTTAACGGTCACACTGCATCAATAATAATGAAATGGTTTCGTAATTTTAATATAATTTCAGGGCTGAGCCATGACAACTATCGGAGTATAACGTTTGCTATGCTCGATAAGCCTGCGTTAAATGAATTATTGACTAATTTTTTTATTGACATAGACTTGGGTTTTGACAATATCAAACTCGAAAGGAAAGAATTTAATCCAAATGAACTGCCTACGGATGTTCCAGAGGATATACTCAAGCAACTTATCTCTGACTTAGAAGGGAAAAACCAGGTGAGCCTTCATACAGTCCACAAAGTATTTGATGATAATCAAAATTTCATCAAAGAAATTGACTTTGATGCTCGTAGACAAGAAAGTGCTGGTACAAATAAAATCATTGACCTATCTGGGCCTATTTTTGATACGCTTAAAGATGGTGGAGTACTTATAGTGGATGAATTGGATGCTAAACTTCATCCGCTTTTGACACTATCAATTATTAGACTCTTTCAAAGTCAAGAGATTAATAAAAATGGAGCACAATTGATCTTTGCTACACACGATACCAATATATTAAGCATCTGTAATTTAAGACGAGATCAAATCTATTTTGTCGAAAAAAACAGAATTGGCGCATCAGATTTATATTCTCTTGTAGAATATAATAAAGATGGTAAAGTCAGAAAAGATCGGTCGTTCGAGAAAGATTATATCAATGGGCGTTATGGTGCAATCCCGTTCTTTGGAGACTTCAATAAACTATCGGTTTAATGGCACGAAAAATAAAAATAGATAACGCTCTATTAAAAAGATTTGCACGGGAAAATCAAAAACGGAAGGTAGGTGGAACTCCTCTACGGGAATACTATCTGATCGTTTGCGAAGGCGAAAAAACCGAGCCTAACTATTTCAAATCTTTAAAAGAAAAACTACCAATTGGTATTGTAGACTACTTAGTGATAGAAGGTGAAGGTAAAAATACGCTGACTTTGATAGAAGAAGCAGATAAAATAAGAGCGCGCAAAGAAAAAGGCATGAATGGTAGAAAATTTGACCACACATGGGCTGTTTTTGATAGAGACAGTTTCCCAGAAACGAATTTTGACAATGCAATAAATAAGGGTGAACAGCAACGACGCAAGATAAACTGTGCCTGGTCTAATGAAGCATTTGAATTATGGTACTTGCTGCATTTAGAGTATGTAAATGTACCAATGACACGGGAGGACTACAAGCCGAGAATTGAGCACTGGCTTACCGAACGAACTGGTCTACCATTCAAATATGCAAAAAATCGTGCCGACATGTACGATATTTTACAAAAATATGGAAATGAAGAACAGGCTATCGAATGGGCAAAATCACTGGATAACCAATATGTAGACTTTCGTTTTTCTACACACAATCCAAATACTAAATTATACATGCTTATAAGTCAGCTTAATAAATTAAAACAACAATAAATAAGATGGTCATTTGAAACAGTAACACAGATAACAGAACTTTTAGTCGAGAAAATAAAGGAAACAGCCAAAAACATGCATGATAACCATCCCCCAACAAAAAATATAAAACTTTTTGTGTTAACGCTTGCCTATCTAAACATCCTGCCGTAAATTTGTTCTAAAATTGGATGCATGCAGTTCGTAGATGTAAAAAACGACGTTGCTTTTCGCAAGATTTTCGGCAATGAAAACCGAAAGGAAACGCTCATTTCTTTTCTAAACGCTGTACTGGACTTTCACGGCGACCAGCGTATCACGCAGGTAACCATCCTCAACCCGTATCAACTTCCTAAACTAAAAGGCGGAAAGGTAACCATCATTGACGTCAAGGCAACCGACCAAGTAGGCCGAACCTACATCATTGAGATGCAAGTCGGAGATATAGACGGCTTTGAGAAGCGGGTACTTTTCTATTCCTCGAAAAGCTACTCAGACCAAATCAAGCGGGCAGATTTCTACCGAAAACTGCGCCCTGTGATTTTTATTGGCATTCTTAACTTCGTGCATACAGAAAATAAAAAATATATAAGCCGCAGTCAAGTACGAGACATCGATACAGGAGAGCAGACGATAAAGGACATGGAGTTCACCTTCATTGAGTTGCCAAAATTCAAATTAGAACCGCATGAACTCAAAACCCTGACTGAAAAATGGGTTTACTTTATAAAAAACGCAGAAAGCCTCGAAGTCGTACCTGAAAATATTCATGATGAAGGCTTGAAATCCGCATACGAGGAAGCAAACGTACAAACATGGACGCAGGAAGAATTGGATGCATACGAGTATGCATTTATGCGTGAAGAAGACGATAGAGCCCGATTAGATAAAGCCAAGCAAGATGGAAAAGATGAAGGCAAAGAGGAAATAGTACTTGAAATGTTTCATGATGAGTTACCCATCGAAAGAATAGCAAAAATTTTAAAAATACCTGTCGAAAGAGTTCAGCAAATCATTGATAGCCATCTAAATAAATAAAGACACACCTCAATTCATTACCCATGAAAAACATTAAACGCGCTACACTTTCAATGTTCGCCCTGTTGCTTTTTTCATGTATGGCACAGGCATTCGCACATCAAGCCGTAACATGCAACGCCACGGAGCATGCCAATCACCCATTCAAGGGCTTTTCTAAATGGCACAGTGTGTCCAGCACCACAGACAGTTTATTAAAAGTAACAATGACCAATGGCATTGTGATTTACGTGAGTCCGGTGGATAATAATGGCCCTGATTTTATTCAATGGGGTGGCTATGGAAAAGACATTACTGAATTGGCCAATTTCGAGGTAGATTCTTCCCGCAACGAGGATCTCAACGGCAAGGTCAATACGATTGCCATTGTTGCCAAATTGAGCAAGAACAAGGAGGAGGCCTATGCAGCAAAACTTTGTGCCGACCTCGTCGCGTATGGCTTTGATGACTGGTACCTGCCATCCGCTGGCGAACTTACAGAAATTTACAAAAAACTCGGCCCGACCAAAAAGGGCGGCACTGGCCAATTACTGACTGGAAAATATTGGAGTTCTACGGAATTCAACGAAAACGCTGCCTGGTATCTTTACTTTGATGACGGCTATCAGAGTTTCGACAGTAAAGAAACCCCCTTAGCTTGTCGCTGTGTCCGTAGATAGTAGAACCATGTTCCAGAAAGATAAAGCGCCAAGCGGGGATTTATGATGCGAAAAGTGAACTAAATGACCCAAAAAAGCGTTACTTTTGCAAAAAAAGCGTGATGATTGCGTTAAAAGAACCAATAAGCAGATTCATAGTAGTAGCGCACAACAACAAGCATATTGTGCAAAAATCTTCTATTGAACATAGAATAGATGATTTAATTGATATCATTTCGTTTAGAATTCAAAATAAAGAACTTGATACAGTTGCAGAAAGTGTATTTGAAAAATTTTTTGAATTGAGATTTGAAATATTTGAATGGTTCTATACAAACAATGATGATAAAAATATTTTAACGGAACTACAAGAAAAACTCAATCAAGAAATTGCCCTGAAAATACAACTCAGCCCATATTCTAATTTAGCCAAAATATTAGCATCTGTTTTAGATACATATAGTCAAATCATAAACCCTATTTTAGATAAAGTTGATGCGCATGTTCTGAGAGACTTCATTACAGATCATGATGAAGTCAACAAACCCAACTATAAGACAATAGCGCTTTTGCAATTACACCCTTCCCCGCAAATGCAATATATGAAAAGGTGGGTCGACGCTTCGTTAAAACTAGAATTTGGTTTTTTGGTGGCAGAACTTTTATTAACGGAACAAATCGTGCTCTCTGAGCAAAAAATTACGAACCTGATTGAATTCCTGGATACCACTTTGATTCATTTCGGAGCATATTCCATTTTTACAGAATTTTGGCAACCTACAGATGGTAATACATCGGATCGTTTTAATAAAATGGAAATTTTTGCGGCTACCATAGAATTAGATCATAATATTTATCAAAAGGCCTCAAAAGATGCCGTGTATCATTTAATCCACAATTAAAGCCGCAAAAAACAGATGTATCCGATTGTTTTATCAAGAAAAGCGATAAAAGATATCCCTAAACTGCGCAAAGAAAATGCAAAATATGGTGCTAAGTTGTGGGATTTGATTCTTGATATTATGACTAATCCGTTTGACGGTTTAGGGGAACCAGAAGCATTGAAAAATGATCTTCAAGGCTTCTGGTCGCGAAGAATAACACAAGAACATAGATTGGTTTACAGAATAAGGGACAATAATTTAGAAATAGCGTCCTGCTACGGGCATTATGGAGACAAATAAACAACAAACTCACTTCCCCAACCCCCAAATCCACTTCCCATCCGGCTTCACATACCCCACTTTTTCCCCTAATTCCAACCGAAACACATTGCCCCGAAAACGATCCAAGCGATCATATTGCGGATCAATGATGATTTTACCTTTTTTGTCGGCCAATCCATACAATTGTTGCGGTCGAACGATCAAATTGCCATCAGGCTGAATGTGTACAAAGTTGAACTTGGGCTGTATCACGCACACACCCCGGCGATTAAGAGCGCCCAATTTACCCGCTTTCCGAAAACGCCCAATGCCATTTACATAGGCCTGAATTTCCGAAAAACTGCGGCCAAACAGGTTTTCTCCACTCGCATCCGCATAAATTTGCTTTTTACCCAATTCAAAACCAAAAATCCCTTCCGAGAAAAACAGGTTTTTACCACCACTCCCCCGTTGCACCGCGCCGTCGCGCCCAATGACCAGGTTACCGTCTGCCAAGGCGAAATCCCGACTAAACGGGGTGGCGGTTTTGAACGATTGCTTGCCAAGCTGCTGCCGCAAGGTGTCTATATAAATCCAGCGGCCATCGGCGCCTGGTAATTGTGCGGCTACAATGCCTTCCGACAAGGGCCCCAACTTGCTGTACTGCGCAGGAATCACTTCTTTGCCCAAATTATTAATCAATCCATAACCTTTTGCCTCCTTGACTACCGCATACCCTTTTACAAATTTTTCGATGCGCTGATACTTCAACGGCGTCACCAAAACGCCTTTGGTATTGATTAACCCATACAAACCGTCCTTTTTTTCGCGCGCAATGGCCAAACCATCCGCATTAAACGGCTGTATTTCTTCAAATCGAAGCGGCTCCAAAATCCAGGCGGCACTGGTATCAATGAGGCCATATTTTCCACGCGACTGCACGGAGGCCACCCCGCGCTGAAAATCGGAGGCAACCTGGTACCCCAACGGAAGGGCGATATCGCCCGTTGGCCCGTAATATCCCCACCAGCTATCATTTTTGAACCGACAGCGGCCATTGCTGAAGTTGCCCAAGGTGGGCGTGTTCCATTTCCCATTGGCACGCACCGCTGGCAAACTGGTCTTAAATACCGTAACACCCTTTTTATTCACAAATACCCAAATTCCACCTTCCACTGCCGCCGCCAAGCCACCCGAAAAAGCCCGCACGGT
>CAIVGO010000472.1 GCA_903905445.1 uncultured Bacteroidota bacterium | reverse complement strand
ATGCGGTTTTCCGACACAAATCGTGGTAATATTATGTATTTCGGCTTGTTCCACAATGGATTTTGCGATGTGTGCACTTTCTACTTTTATAATTTCGGCCCCTAATTCGGTAGCCAATTTGAAATTATTGATCAAATGCCGTTGTTTGTCCAAAGCAATCTTATCCATGCTTTCCGAGGGTATTTGCACATATAACACAAACCATTTGCTGTTGTAATAATTGGCCAAACGCGCCGTTTTTCGAATCACCGCTTTCGCCGTTTTTTCATTGCTGCTGATACAGGCCAAGAACCGTTCATGCCGAAGTACATTGCCTTTGGTTATTTCTGTTTCCACCTTTCGCTCCACCTGGGAGGCCACTTCCTTCAAAGCAAGTTCCCGCAATTGCAGGATATGGTCGCTTTTGAAAAAATTATTGAGCGCCATTTCGATTTTACCGGGCTCGTAAATTTTACCTTCTTTCAAACGCAAAATCAATTCATCGGCGGTAAGGTCAATATTCACCACTTCATCGGCTTGCGCCAGTACACTATCCGGAATTCGCTCGCGTACTTCAATACCCGTGATGTGTTTAATTTCCTCGTTTAAACTTTCAATATGTTGAATATTTACCGCCGAAATTACATTGATTCCGGCATCCAGGATCTCCATCACATCTTGCCAGCGTTTTTCATGGGTACTGCCTTCAATGTTGGTATGGGCAAGTTCATCCACAATCACTACTTCAGGGCGCAAATTAATAATCGCCTGCACATCCATTTCCTCCAATGCTTTGCCTTTGTAAAATAATTGGCGGCGCGGAATAATGGGCAAGCCTTCCAACAAATCCTGCGTTTCTTTCCGATTATGGGTTTCGATGTAGCCGATTTTTACATCAATGCCGTTTTTGAGCAAGCTGCGTGTTTCCTGGAGCATACGGTAGGTTTTGCCCACGCCCGCGCTCATGCCTACGTAAATTTTAAACTTGCCACGCCTCGATTTTTTTATCAAATCCAGGAAACGCTTCACATTTTGCTCCTTTTCGGTCATCATTGTATCGATTTGCTCACCTGATCCAGGGCAAGGTTTATTTTTAATACATTGATTTTTGGAGGGCCGAATATACCCAAAAATGGCTTTTCGGACTGTTCATCAATGAGTTGCAAAAGGGTCGATTCATTCAGTTTGCGTAATTTGGCAATGCGCTTTACCTGCACTTTTGCGGCGGCTACCGAAATATTGGGATCTAATCCACTGCCACTGGCGGTCACTAAGTCCGATGGAATTTCGTCTTTACGAACACCCGGATTGTGTACTAAAAAAGTGTCAATGCGCGCTTGCACGGTCGCCAGGTACTCCGGGTTATTCGGGCCTTTGTTGCTACCGCCAGATCCCGCCGCATTGTATCCTACCGCCGACGGCCGGGAGTAGAAATAAATATCCTGGGTAAAGGATTGGCCGATGTTGGCGTAATAGGTTTTGCCGTCCTGCACGATGGTTTCGCCTTTGCCGCCATTAGGGGTTACAAACGAAAAGCCATATACCAGTGCCGTGTAAATGCCCGCAAAGAAAACGATCGTTACCAGCGTCAATCGAATGGCTGAAAGAATATTGGTTTTCATGTTGATGTTCTTTTAAAGTCAACGTAAAGTGGTTATGAAAACAGCTGTCTTCTAATCCGTTTAAAATCATTTTTTTATCCATCCATCCTTCAAATCCATTTAAATCTGGGTTTAAAGGAAGCTTGTTACGATTAAATCAATGAGTTTTATACCGAAAAATGGCACAATCACGCCGCCCAAGCCATAAATAAACAGGTTGCGCCGCAGCAATGCCGATGCCCCAATGGGTTTGTACGCCACGCCACGCAAGGCCAACGGAATCAGCAAGGGAATGATGATTGCATTGAAAATCACGGCCGACAAAATAGCACTTTCCGGACTGTGTAATTGCATGATATTCAAGCCTTGCAACGAAGGAATGGCCACAATAAACAAAGCCGGAATAATGGCAAAATACTTGGCCACATCATTGGCGATGGAAAAGGTGGTCAGCGTGCCGCGGGTCATGAGCAATTGCTTTCCAATTTCCACAATTTCAATGAGTTTGGTGGGGTCATTGTCCAAATCGACCATATTGCCGGCCTCTTTGGCGGCCTGGGTGCCGCTGTTCATGGCCACGCCCACATCTGCCTGCGCGAGTGCGGGCGCATCGTTGGTGCCGTCGCCCATCATGGCCACCAAGCGCCCTTCCTGCTGTTCTTTGATGATGTATTGCATTTTATCTTCGGGCTTGGCTTCGGCGATAAAGTCATCCACCCCCGCTTTTTCGGCGATAAATTTGGCAGTTAAAGGATTGTCACCCGTTACCATCACGGTTTTGATGCCCATTTTGCGCAGGCGTTCGAAGCGTTCGCTGATGCCTGGTTTGATAATGTCTTGTAATTCAATGACGCCAATCACTTTTTCGTTTTCGGCCACCACCAGCGGGGTACCGCCGTTGCTTGAAATTTGTTGGACCATTTTAGCAGTCTCTTCCGGGAAAACATTTCCTGCTACCTGGCTCAAGTTCCGAATGGCATCCGAAGCACCTTTCCGGATGCGCGTTGTACCAAAATCGATCCCGGAACTGCGGGTTTCGGCGGTAAACTTTATAAAACGCGGGTTTTCAATATTGAACGAAAGCGGATCAACACCTGCCAGTTCTACAATGGATTTCCCTTCCGGGGTATCGTCTGCGATGGAACTCAGGGCAACCGCTCGGATAAAAGCTTGTGTATCAACCCCATTTGCAGGGTAAAAATTAGTCGCCTTACGGTTGCCGATGGTGATGGTGCCGGTTTT
>CAIVGO010000471.1 GCA_903905445.1 uncultured Bacteroidota bacterium | reverse complement strand
CGGCGTGGAGCAAATGGGCGCCTTAGGGGTATTTATGGGCCCCCGACCCGTCCTGTTGCAATCTCAACCCCTTGAAATACAGGTGATCGCATTACCCGAGCCTATCCCGGCAAACTTTTGCGGTGGGGTAGGCGATTACGCTTGGGAAATACAAATGGATCAGGATACGCTGACCACCGACGAAGTACTCACCTTGCGCGCCAGTGTGCGTGGAGACGGCGATGCACAGCGTTTTGCGGCGCCTAAACTGGAGATGCCCCCCGGTTTGGAGGCTTTTGAGCCCAAAGTAATCACCGAAGAAGTGTACGAAAACGGTGCTTTGTTCGTACATCGGAAGGATCTCGAATATGTCATTATGCCCAAAACGCCCGGGGTATATCAATTTTCGCCCGTACTGGCGTATTTTAACCCAGACACAAAACAGTTCCAAACCAATACCGCCGAAACGCCCTTAACCATCGTGGTGTTGCCTGGGAAAAACTACGCCGCCCAGCAAATGATATCTGACTCCCTGGAGCGACAGGCACCGGTACTGGATGCGCAACCGGGTTTTTGGAAAAAAGCAGGGTATTGGCCTTGGCTTTTAGGTTTTGGTGTACTTGTGCTGCTTGGAACTTTCTTTTTTGTCCTGTGGCGTCGGCGTAAACCGCCAGTTGTAACGGCAAAGCCTGTGGTGGAAGAAGCACCTATGGTAGACCGCCAGGCGCAATTGAAAGGGGCAAAAATTCACCTTTCCGAAGCCAGCCATTTATTGCATGGCGATCCAAGGGCTTTTTATAATGCTTTATTTAAAGGGTTGACGGGGTATTTAAGTGCCAAATTGAACCTGTCTACGGCTCAATTGACCCGTAAAACGGTACAAACGAGCTTAATGGATCGCCAAATACCACTTGCCCAAGTCCAGCAGGTACTTCAGGTTTGGCAAGCTTGTGAACAAGCGTTGTTTTCGGGACAGCCAGACGCAACTGCCATGGCCGCGCTTTGGCAACAGGCCGAATCCTGTATTCAATTATTAGATAAAACCTTGAAACGCTAGCACACTACGTGCTGTATCGTTTGGCGCATGGATTTTGGCCTAAATCATTGACAATCAGCGTTAAAAATGCCTATGAATACTGCCTTCAGGTGACGTTTAAGCAAGCTGGCAACAACCCTAAGATTGTTGCCAGTTGCCTTGACGCAGTAAATCGCTGAGCATGGCTGGCTCCAACACCCCCGTCGGATGCGTCACCAATTCATGGATGGGGTACCAATGTGCCACCCCTTGTATTCCATTATCATCAATCGGAACAACGTCTAGTTCGTGTAGTGCTTCTGCTGTTAAATGCGCGCGAAACAAGAACACAATCTCATGACGTTGGTCGTTGTGCAGGATGAATTTTTCACGGTTTTCCCAAATTGCGACCAAATGCGGCTCTGTAATTTCGCTGCCCACTTCTTCTCGGACTTCCCGGCGGACGGCTGTGACGGCGGGTTCGCCAAAGTCAATGCCACCGCCCGGCGGACGCAAGTAGCGGACACCGGAATGGTACACTTCCTGCAATAAAATGCGGTCTTCATGTACGAGCAGACATAAAGCAACAGGTCGAATTTGAGACATTGTTTGAATAATGATTAAAACCAGCGCACCAATGGGAAATCCATGCGATGTGAAAGGAGTGGATTGGATGGGAACATCCGGAATCCATATTCAAACACACCCGCGGTTGGCGGTTGGAAATTGCAGGAATAGGTTGCTTGCGCGCCCGATTGGTCGGCGATTTCCATTTTATAGGATGCGATCAATTCGAGCGATTTTTCTGAAATGCGTTTGTAAAACACCACTTCCAAACCGATGTCCGCTGCAGAAAGTTCATT
>CAIVGO010000470.1 GCA_903905445.1 uncultured Bacteroidota bacterium | reverse complement strand
AGAACTCCAACCTGTTTATGAGCGATTGCGATAAATAAAACTATACTAAACAAACTTTCCACCATATCCATGATTCCCAAAGACGGCCATAAACCAAAATCCGGGAAATTGGTGGTGGTGCATGGGAGAAATTGAGATTGTAGGTGCCTTTTCTCAAGAACCCTGTATAATCCCCATCTTCTTCATCAAAAACGTAGCACTTTTATTCACACAAACCCCATCGCGCAAGCGGTAATCGAATACCAGTTGGTCGGCGGTCATTTCCACTTCAAAACACATGTTGCGCAGGGCTTCGGGGTAAGTTTGCGTCAGGGCGCACACGGCCAAATCGTGGGTGGCCAAAATGCCCGTAGCCTGCAGGCGTACCATGGTTTCTACCAGGCCCAGCGTACCTTGTAATTTGTCGTTGGAATTGGTGCCGCGCAGTACTTCATCCAGCAGTACAAAGCCTTTTTGGCCGTTTTCTAATTGTTGTATAATCCGTTGAATACGTTTAAGTTCTGCATAAAAATACGACTCGTTGTGGTGCAGGGAGTCGCTCAGTTTCATACACACGAAAATGGAAAACGGATAGGTTGTGCATGTGCGCGCGCACACAGGTACACCGGTTTGGGCCAACAAAAGATTGATGCCCACGGTGCGCAAAAACGTGCTTTTGCCCGACATGTTGGAACCGGTGAGCACCACAAAGCCCGGTTGCTGGAATGCGAGGTCGTTCAACACCCGTTTTTCAGCAGGAATAAGCGGATGGCCCAGGCCCTGCATATCGAAGATGGGCGATTCGGCGATTTCCGGATACACAAAATCGGGGTTGTTGAAGGCAAAATGGGCCAAACTCGACAAGGCCTCCAGTTCGCCGGTGGTGCGAATCCAGTCTTTTATTTGTTGCGCATACCGGGATTGCCATTTTTCAAGCCCCATTAAAATGTGTAGGTGGTACAAGCACAAACTGTTAAAAATCAAAGCACCAAAGATGTTTTGAATCGATTCCAACTGGTGCAACAAATTGGCAAGTTGCTGAATCGCCTTACTGGCGGGTATTTTTTCGTTGTGCAGCCGCGCTTTTAAGGCCTGAATTTTTGGCGCTGTAAAGTTTTCGTTTTCAATGCATTGTATGAGCGCGCCGTATTGTTCTACAATTTTATACAGGGCGTTCAGTCGACTTAACTCTTCCTTGATCACGCCACTGTGCGCGCCCACTACGAGCAGGTTAATAAATGCCAGTCCGGAAAAAACCTTCCACCATTCCGCTCCCTGGAACCCTAAAAAAACGGCTAAACTACCCAGGGTTGAGATCGTGAGCCCCCAATACAACAATTGCAACACGCGGGGACGTTGCTTGACTGGCGTTTCGGCCCACCGAAAAAGATGCAAATATTGCGCCTTCGGATCGGCATTCAATTGTCCGGTAGCCAGGTATTGTTGCCGCCATACGAGACGCGGCGCGAGGTCTTGCACGGCAACCTGGGTGGCAAGGATCTGTTCGGTATCCAACTGTTTTTGAAAACAGGCCGCCAAACAATCCGAACCGAGGGCGTTTGCCGTGCGATTCAGCGTTTGAAACAACGAATTTTCCCCAAATACATCCAAATCAAACGTGTAGGAATGGGCCGGATCAATATAAGCAGCGCCGCCGTCAAAAGCATGGTGGTCGCCGTTTAAAGCGTTTAGTTCATGCTCGTTGATCTGTACCAATTGTTTGTAAAACTGCTTTTGGTGGCGCATCTTTTGATGGCGCTGTAACAAAATGGCGAATAAAACCACACATGTTAAGATGCCCCATAGCGCCCCTTCTACCTTGTTTGTTTGGTATAAATAGGCCAAAACTGCCACCAGAATCACCAAAATTAGTCGTACCGCACTGAGCCAGTTGTATTGTCGACTCGTTTTATCCAGCAATTGCTGGTACTTTTCCCTTTCTACCTGGTATGGATTCATGGTGGCAAAATTAAACCAAAGTTTGGATTCATCTGTTTACGCTGCGAATCAAAGATCAAGATGCGCTATACCTTATACGATATTCAACAAATGCCCCGCATTCCGCGGCTTACCCTGATCAATGCCATCAGCGGCTTTAAAAGCGCGAATTTGGTGGGCACCATCGGTCCTGATCAAACGCCCAATGTGGCCATGTTTTCTTCGGCGGTACACATCGGCTCCGAACCGCCCTTGCTGGGCATCATCACCCGTCCGGTGGATGGCGCACTCAAAACCACCCGACATACCTATCAAAATATCAAAAGCAACGGCTTTTTTACCCTCAACCACGTGCAGGAGGATATTTTAAAAGCCGCGCACCAAACTTCAGCCCCTTATCCGGACGGGGTTTCGGAATTTGATGCCGTTGGACTCACGCCGGTTTATTCCGAACTCCTGCCTGCGCCTTACGTGGCGGAGTCGCACATCCGCATCGGCCTGGAATACGT
>CAIVGO010000469.1 GCA_903905445.1 uncultured Bacteroidota bacterium | reverse complement strand
CATTCATCATTCATCATTCATCATTCATCATTCATCATTCATCATTCATCATTCATCATTCATCACTCGTTTCATCAACCGCTTAATATACCCACTATAATCGGGCAAAATAGCCTCATAAGCTTGAAGCATCAGTGGGGAAGTGAGTAGGAAATCGGCGGTAGAGCGGTCGCAGGCGACGGGGATATTCCAGACGGCGCCGAGGCGGAGGAGGGCCTTGATATCGGGGTCGTGGGGTTGGGCTTCCATGGGGTCCCAGAAGAAAATCAGCATATCAATTTTCCCTTCGGCGATCATGGCGCCGATTTGCTGATCGCCGCCCAAGGGGCCGCTGAGCATGCAGACTACCGGCAAATCAAGGGCTTTATTTAGCAGGGTACCTGTGGTGCCGGTCGCAAACAAATCGTGGTGCGACAACATGTGCCGGTTATATATGGCCCATTCAATCAGGTCGTCTTTTTGGTTGTCGTGTGCAATGAGGGCGATACGCTTGCGCGGGTGCAGGGTGCGGAAATTTTTACCTTTCATGCGATAATTTATTTTTTGCTTTAAAAGCGTGGTACAACGCCCCAAGTTACGGATAGTATTTTCATACTATAACAAAAGCCATGGTAAACTGTTGATTTTGAATGTATTCTGACTATCAGTTGTTTATAAATGCGCATATTTAATCAAGCAATTTCAAGTAGTTCAAAATGCGTGTTTATGCGATCATTCGTCGTGCATGCGTCATTTTTAACAACGCAGTCAGGGGGCTTTGCAGTGTATTTTTACGCTTAAAATCAAAAACCTTATGCGTTTATTCCTACTCTGCGCCTTTGCGCTCCTGCTCAATTCCGGTTTATCTGCCCAAAATTACTACACCGTCAAATTTCCAGACGATGTAACTATTTATGGTTGCGGCGTGATACCCGAGGTGGTTTATCCACAAATTACCCAATACGGCTGCAATTTTAATGTGGGCGTTTCACAAAAAGACCAGATTTTTTACACCAACAACGCTAAAACCTGCTTTAAGGTGCTGCGTAAATGGACCTTGGTGTACTGGTGTGATTACAACCCCAATTGGGCAGCGCCGTATGCCATTCTGAATCCTTTGAACTCGGATATTGGTCCAACGGTCATCGGCAATTACAGCAACCACGGCTACATCACCTACACCCAGATCATTAAGGTGGTGGACAATGTGCCGCCGGTGTTCCTGAATTGCCCGACGGAGCCGGTTGTTTTTTGCGATTTAACCAACAACGATCCCGCGCAATACAACAGCAATTACAACGACCGTTGCGAAGGTCCGGTGGATTTGAACGTAAAAGTTACCGATGCCTGCTCCAAAGCGGATATTAAATTGTCGTACCGCATGTACCTGGACCTCGATGGCAACGGTAGCATGGAAACCTACCTCAGCAGCAGCGCCGCGAATGCCTGGCCGATTGAAACAACGGTGACTGGCGATACCGTGAGCGCCAAAGTAAAATTCCCGACCGGCGTTGGTTTGCCTTACGGAAAACACAAAATTGAATGGATCGCCAGCGACAATTGCGCAGCGGATGCCATTTGTAAATACGAATTTATTGTAAAAGACTGCAAAGCGCCAACAGTGGTTTGTATCAATGGCTTGAGTATCAATATTATGCAAACCGGTATGATCACCTTGTGGGATACCGACTTTTTGCAATACACCTTTGATAATTGCACGCCGAAGAACCAGCTGAAAATTGCCATTCGCAAAACAGGCACTGGTACGGGCTTCCCCTTCGATCAGCATAGTGTGACCTTCGATTGTACCGAATTAGGTCCGCAAAAGGTGCAAATCTGGTCGCAAGACGCGTATGGCAATGCCGATTACTGCGAAACTTACGTGGTGGTGCAGGATAATTCGGGTTCTTGTCCGCCGCAAAACGTGAGTGGCCAGATCGTGAACATCCAGCAAAAAGCGGTGCCTGCGGTACAATTGAAAATGGTCAGCAACATGCTGCCCCAATACCCGGGTGCCTGGAAAGCCAGCACCAATGCCGACGGGATTTACCAGGTAGCAAACGCACCAGCCAGTTCCGGCAATTACAGTCTGGTTCCGCAGTTGGATACCCTGGCTTCTGAGGGTGTGAATACGCTGGATGTGTTGTTGTCTTCTGCGCACCAGAGTTTGGTTCAGCCGCTGGGCAGTCCTTACCAGATCATCGCAGCCGATGTAAACCGCGATAACAAACTGAACCAAGACGATATAAACGAAATGATGAAGGTGATTACGGGTCAAACGAAATCGTTTAGCAATAATACCGCTTGGCGTTTTGTGCCCGTCAGCCATGTTTTTGCCAATCCGGCGCAACCCTTGGCAACGGCCTTTCCTGAAATGATCAGCATGTTGAATGGAAATGCCCAGCGCGATTTTGTGGGCATCAAAACCGGCGATTTGGATGGTTCTTTTGAAGCAGCAGATATCGTTGGGTCAGAAGCGCGCAAACCAGAAGTTCCAACCCGTTATTTTACCGCGTCTTCCATGCGTTTGGCGGCAGGTGTTGAGATGCGGGTAGATATTACAACGCCGGTATTGGCGGATTTGGCGGCTTTCCAGTTTACCTTGGGTTACGACCAGAGCAAAGTGCAATTGGTGGGGGTAGAACCTGGTTTGGTACCAGCATCATACTTGAGTAAGTTTGCGGATGCAGGTGCTGTAACGGCGGCATGCGTGTTGCCCTCGGCTTTGAGCGGCGCCAATAACAATCAAAAAGTAGTTGCTTTTACCCTGATTATCAAGGCGCAAGAAAATTGTTTGTTGAGTGATGTATTGTTTATGAATGGTGCGGTGACCGAAAAAGCAGCCTTCACTGGCAAGTTGGAAAGCACGGAAATTGGGCTCGAATTTTTGTCCAAACCAGCGGGTAAACCGGCGGCTGTATTGATGCCAGCAACACCTAATCCGGTGCAAGATGTATTGACGGCCGTGTATTACCTGCCAGAAGCAGGCGCGGCGACCTTGCGTTTGACCGATGCAACGGGCCAGGTGGTCTTGCAAACACCCGCGGAATCGGCGCAGGGCATGCACAACCAGGTGTTGGATCTGTCCGGGCTTTCGGCGAACGGCTTATTGTTGTTGCAATTAGAAACGGCGGGCGGTGTTGTTACGCAGAAAGTGATGCGGGTGCGTTAGTGGGGTTTTTACCACAGATTCGCGCAGATTTGCACAGATTTTTTTTCGCAGATGTTACTCAGATTTTTCTGGGTAACATCTGCGCTTTTTTAATAGATATTTATTTCCTGTTATTTCAGTGTAAGCATGGTCGCATTGTGCGGCGTACTATTTTTGGTAAAATTTTAAATCTCTTTTTCTAATGGCCGAGGGTAAGGTGGGGAATGGGCGCAAAGGTGGGGATTTTCAACTATACGCTTTGGTGGATCTATTTACCACCATGGTTTTTCCTAAACTCTAAGGATAGTGTATTACTTTTGCGGTATAATGAAATATAAAAAGGCAGCAATTCATCATAAGTTAAGTAATGGCAAGCAGATCCTGTTTAGCGTCATCACGATTTTCATTGGGCTATTTGTGGTTTGCGGTGTTGTCGAAATCATTTTTCGCTTAAACCCACAATGGGTAGCCGAACCTCCAGCGCCGGTTCCTCACAATTATAGGGTGCTGGATTCAATATATGGCTGGCATGTGCAGGAAGGATACCATTACCAAGGCAGTCTGCGTGACAAATGCGATTCCAGTTATGCTGTAAATATTTCTTTTGGTAAAAACGGATTTCGACGTTGGGGCAATCCAGCTATAACAGACAAGAAGAAGGTCCTATTTTTAGGCGATTCCTATACGGCTGCCGTTCAAACAGGCGACGATCATTTGTTTTATAAAATTATTGGCGATTCCCTGCCACTCGAAATTTTTGCATTTGGCGCTGCCGGATTTGGCAGTACCCAGCAAGCAATGTTTCTTGAAAAATATATAAATGAGGTAAAGCCAGATATCGTAGTTTGGCAGTTTTGTAGTAATGACTTCATAGATAATTATTGGGAATTAGAAAAGGCGGCGATTTATCGTATTCGAATGAAACGACCTTATACTTTAGAAGATGGATCCATTGTGTATTATTGGAAGGAAGAATATCCGCGTACTGTAAGACCCTATTCTTACTTCTTGTATTTTATCCTGAAACGTATTGCAAAAATTACAGGTACATTCGATCAGGCACCCAAAAAACCGGCTGAAAAGTTTATTGTAGACCAAGGACTAGATTATCCTTTATTTGCCAAAAGCATAAAAATGACAAATGCGGTAATTAAAAAGGTAAAAGCGATTTTGCCGGTTCAAACCAAATTAATTGCTTTTGATGCAGATAATTATAATCCGCAATATGATCAATTTAAACGTTTATGTAGCGAAAACGATATTCCATTCGTTCATAATTTGGCAGATGCCATTTCCAATGCACAAACCGCAGGCTTATGTGTACATTCCAACGATGGGTACCACTGGAACGATCAGGGTAATGTAATTGTAGCCAACTACCTAATTAATTACTTCAGAACGCACAAATAATGCCCAATATACTTGGCATCTCTGCCTATTATCATGATTCGGCGGCGGCTATTCTGCGCGATGGCGTATTGATAGCTGCGGCCCAGGAAGAGCGTTTTACCCGCAAAAAGCATGATCCGGGTTTTCCGTTCAATGCGGTAAATTATTGCCTCGAAGAAGCGGGTTTAGGCATTCAGCAATTGGATGCGGTAGTATTTTATGACAAACCGCTGCTAAAGTTTGAACGCCTGTTAGAAACATATTATGCATTTGCACCGCGCGGTTTGCGTTCATTTTTGAAAGGGATGCCTGTTTGGTTGAAAGAAAAATTGTTTTTGAAACGGGCGTTGCGTGAAGAATTGGCCAAAATTGGAGATTTCGATAAGGCAGCGTTGAAGTTACTGTTTCCGGAACACCATTTGTCGCATGCGGCGAGTGCTTTTTATCCTTCTCCTTTTGAGTCATCTGCTATTTTGACCATTGATGGTGTGGGGGAATGGGCAACGGCGAGCATTTGTTACGGCGACGGTAAAAACATTAAAATTTTGCGGGAATTGCGCTTTCCGCATTCCTTAGGCCTGTTTTACTCCGCGTTTACCTACTTTTTAGGCTTTCGGGTCAATTCTGGTGAGTACAAACTAATGGGTTTGGCGCCTTATGGCAATCCGGAGTCGCCAGATATTGCGCGCTATATTCAAGTAATTGAAAATGAATTGGTTGATATCCATGAAGATGGCTCTATCTGGCTTAATCAGCGTTATTTTGATTATGCTACCGGGCTTCGAATGGTAAATGATGCTGATTGGGAACGTTTGTTTGGCTTTAAAAAACGCCAGCCTGAAGATCCTTTAGAAGCACATCATTGTAATTTGGGATTAGCAATTCAACAGGTTACCGAGCGGGTCGTGCTTTTGATGGCAAAAGAGGCCAAGCGCCTTACTGGTTCAGAAAATCTGTGTTTAGCAGGCGGTGTTGCGCTTAATTGTGTGTCAAATGGCAAACTCCAGGTTTCTGGAATTTTCCAAAATGTATTTATCCAGCCAGCAGCGGGCGATGCAGGTGGTTCGTTGGGTGCTGCATTGGCGGCTCAATATTTGTATTTTGGTGAGGAAAGGATTACGCCAACAGGATTGGATGGAATGCAGGGTAGTTACTTGGGGCCAGCCTGTAGCGAGCGCGATGTGCAACTCGTCACGCGAAAATACCGGGCAATTGGCCTGCATTTTGAGCAATTTGAAGATTTGGCGGATAAAACTGCGCAATTACTTGCAGAAGGCAATGTAGTAGGTTGGGTACAAGGACGTATGGAATTTGGTCCCCGTGCGTTGGGTAATCGCAGCATTTTGGGGGATCCGAGAAATCCTGAAATGCAGAAAAAACTCAATGTAAAGATTAAATACCGAGAATCTTTTCGGCCCTTTGCTCCATCTGTGCAAAGTGAACGGGTTGCAGAATATTTTGAATATCAAGGTATTTCGCCTTATATGTTGCTGGTACATCCGGTAAATAATAGCCATCGAAAGCCATTACCGAACGATTATAATCAGTTGTCGGTACGTGATAAATTGTATCAGCTACGATCAGACTTGCCATCTATTACGCATATCGATTTTTCAGCACGGATACAAACGGTTCATCAAGAAACCAATCCAAGGTATTGGTCGTTGATTGAGTCATTTCGAAAAATTACGGGTATTGCAGTGATTGTAAATACGAGTTTCAATGTGCGCGGTGAACCAATTGTGTGTACCGCGGAAGATGCCTATCGCTGTTTTATGCGTACAGAAATGGATTTTTTGGTGGTAGGAAATACCTTGTTCGATAAAACACAACAACCGGAATGGCTGGAAAAAGACGGCTGGAAAGAAGAATTTGTTTTAGATTAACCTGCAAAATGCAAGTGTCATGGAATTTTTGAAAGAACTTTTTCAATTTATGAAAGCGCGTAAAAAGTGGTGGCTGGCGCCTGTGGTGCTTGTTTTATTGCTTTTAGGCGTATTACTCGTAATCGGTGGAGGCAGTGCCATTGCACCGTTTATTTATACCTTGTTTTAAGATGAACAAACGTACACAATCCATAGAAACAGCCCTGGTGATTACAGCAGGGTTGTTGGCTCTTTATTTTTGGCTGCATAACAGTTGGTTTTTACGTGGAGCGATGCTTGTTTCAGCAATTGGTGTATTGTGGCCTTGGGCCGCTAACCTCTTGCATCAAGGCTGGATGCTTTTAGCTCAGGCACTGGGCTGGTTTAATAGCCGGGTGTTGCTTTCAATCCTATTTTTTGCCATATTGACCCCTTTGGCATGGTTATCTCGCCTTTTTGGCGGCTCTTCGGTGGAGTTAAAACGCAAGCCCGCGGGTGAAACTTACTATGCCGAACGTGACCATGCTTATACAAAAGCGGATTTGGAAAATTTATGGTGATTTAATAAATCTATTCTTAAATAGAGTTGGTGATATGATGACAATCAATTATTTGTGTTGATTTTGGTATAATTCCACAAGCCTGCACAAACACCAATAATTTCATCAAATAAGACAAAATCCTTAATTCTTGTGCGTTCGCTTAGAATTCGATAACGTTTTAATCCACCTATGCTATGCTCAACCTTTATACGCTCCTTTGCGGCTACTTGATTTTCATTTTTTTGCCCATCAGTTAATTCCTTCTTTTTCGATTTCTTGTGTGGCAAGTAGCTTTTCTTACATTCGTAATCTGTCTGAAACCCTTGATAACCAGAATCCAATCTTACGGTAAAATTCTTGAACCAAGGTATCGCGCAAGGGAACTCAGCCTTTAATAATGCATAGTCATGTTCCTTCCCAACGTATGCTTTGCTTACAAAAAGTATACTCGTGTCTGGGCTTGAAATAACTACCGTTTTAACGGTATGACATTTTTTTTGCCACTGTAGCACTCTTTCTGAGCTTCTTGATTTTCAGGCCTTTGTACTCTGTGTTCGGTGCCATCAATAATGATTTCTGGATGTGCTTCAAGGTGTTTTTCAAACTCTTCAATACTCGCAAACTCGCGCATTGGCATCACGTTTATCTTGAGAAGTGCAGATGATAATACCCGAAGAGCTATCGCTCGATTTTTTGAAAAGGTTGATCGTTCAATTCCGAATATTAAGCCGAGAACGTCTTCTGTCATGCCCGTTTTTAAACTGAACAAAAGTAAAAAAAGCAGGTCCTCTTCCGTTTCTATCTGAGAAGGTTTTGGTGATTCCGCTAAATTTTCTTCCTTTGATCTGCCGAATAAATTCTTGTATTCTTGTTTAAATAAATTGGACAAATACTCGAACTTCGCTTGTGATAATCCAGTAGCAGATTTCCATTGTCGTTCATTTCGCAACTCTGTATGCCGGGTTTTCATGTTTTTGACGCAAATATATTAAAAACATATCAATTGAAAATCAAACACTTAGGTGTGGCCAACTCTAATAGATCTTTTATTGCTCTTGTCATGTTGACATTAGCAGTAGAATGGTAGAATGAAATTCCTATTAGAGTGTTTCCTTAAGTAGCGAATTGCTCAAATTGTACAAAAGTACCCCTACTCTACAGACAGCCTATTTTAACGTGACTTCGTTTGAATATAAAAAGCAGTCCCTGTTATTTATTAAATCAAAATCACATCCTTCACAAAATAAAATACTTGAAACCAATGAGATCATTGCTACTTTTTTGTCTGTTGCTGTGCATGCATGGTACCAGTTCTGCTCAATTGACAGTCGCTGATGTCCGCCAAAGTTGGTCAACACGCCAGGGGACTATTGAGTCCGCCACGTTGTCGGTTCGTCCAAAAGGCCTTTACATGGAATGTGGGCTTTACTTAACCTTTTCTGCGAAGGGGGTTACTTTCAATACCAATGGAGATTCGCTGGAGGTGCGGCTTAATTTCAATTTGCCGGAAGGGTCTACAGTACACGATTCCTGGCTTTGGGTTGGTGATGAAATTAGTAAGGCGCGTATATTTGATCGGTGGACGGCCTCTGCGATTTATGAGGGCATCGTGAAGCGTCGTAGTGACCCTTCTATCCTGTTTAAAAATAGCGCTACACAATATCAGTTACAGGTATTTCCGATGAAGCGCACCAATACCCGGCGGGTGAAAATAACCTGGTTACAACTGGCAACCATCGGTCAGGAAAAAACAACGCTGGACTTACCTTTTGATTTATTGAAATACTCCTTAACCCCTTTAAGTAAGTTTAATTTACTTGTTTGGACCAACGACCGTTTCAAGGTGCCCTCTTTGCTCAACCAGCCGAATACCTATTTTGAAGAAGTAGAAGATACGATTGATGGAGGCTATTTTTACAGAACAATTTTGAATTCCAACCAATTTACAAGTGATGTTAAATTGGCTTTTGCATCTCCCCTTCGCAATGGTTATTATTTGGCTGCCGGAGCATCCGAGGGTGAGCAGTTTTATCAACTTGCTGTTATGCCTAATTACTTTATACCTGGAAGTAGAGGGAGGAAGGTGGCCTTGTGTTTGGATTTTCATGCGGGCAATACCTATGGCTTAACTACGGAACAAATTTTGATTGCGGCAAAAAACACGATGTTGAATAACTTGATTACCAGAGATTCATTTAACTTGTTCTGTTCTGGTTTGACGATTCGTAAAGCCGCAGATCGATGGTTGCCTGCTGACCCGGATACGATTCGCAGTGCATTTAATTTATTAGCGGGTCAATTGGCGCAATACAGTAACCTACCTAACTTATTACCTTTTAGTATAGAATGGGTGAAGGCGCATGGCAATGAAGGAACTATTGTACTGGCAACAAATGGTTATCAATTTGGGAATCTACAGGCTTCAAATACTTTTTTACTCGATGTGTTAAGTGTCACACCCTCAACTATTAGCATAAATTCCCTCAATTACTGTGACAATCCGTATATTTATTTTTATTTGAATGGTACTTATTACTATGCAAATAGTTACTTGCTAAGTACGCTTGCCGCACAAACAAAAGGCGCTTATGTCAAAGCAGCATTTAGTACCGCCCAATCCCCCAATTTCGCACCAGGGCTAGAGTCCTTATTCAATAACATCGGGACGAATACGAACACTTTTGACATAAACCTTTCGCCCAAAGATGGTTTTTGTTATGCTCGCTTAAACGTTTCCAATAATGGCCCCTTGGTTAATCTGGACCGATCTGTTTTACAAGTAGGTAAATACTTTGGTTCAGCACCGTTTAATTTGGCAGTAGGTGGAGTTTTGGAAGATCAAATATTTATATCGAATGTTGAAGTCCCAGAAAGTGAAATTGAGACCATCGATACACTTAGCCGTGAAATTTGGTACGGGAAATTTGTTCAGACCCTGGAGGCCGAACAGCAAACCAACCCAACCATAAATAATATACTTTTTAACAGCCTGAATAATCGGGTGCTCTCCAGGTACACTGCATTTTTATGCCTGGAAGACTCTTCCTATTATTGCGATAATTGCCCCGACGAAACCCAACTTATAAGTACTGATGAGCTAAGTACCTCGGATTCTTTGGTTAATGTATACCCGAATCCTTTTGAAACCCGAGCCACTATCCAGATTAAGGCGATGTTTGCCTCGAATGAACATCCTACTTTCGAGATTTACGACCTAAAAGGACGGTTGGTGTATATTTTTAATTTATCCACCGGCGTACCTGAACAAAAAATTGAATGGGACGGGCAGGCGCTTTCGGGGAGTGAAACGCCCTCAGGCGTATATTTTGGATTGATGAAAATGAAAGATCGAACGGTGGTTATAAAACTTGTGAAAATATAGTACGAGTTAGGCGGAGAAAAAGGGTTCCACAGAGGAGCTCGGAGGAACGGAGATACGCGGAGAAAAAGAGGGGCACTGAAGTCCAGAAGTCCATTTTTAAATTTTCTTTGTGCAACTCCATACCTCCGAGCTTCTCGTGGAACCCCCTTTTTTCTCCGTCCCTCCCCTTCGCAAACCAAAACCCCGTACCTTCCCCCAGCCAATCGGTTGTATGCCGCGAAAGCCTTCAACCTTATGGATTGGAATCTATCTTTAATTGCCTGATTGACAGTTATTTGGCCGACCATGTTGGCATTTCAGAAAATTTCCTGGGCGTAGCGCTTGCGGCGCATTTGAAAGCCAATTTGCATCGCCTGTATGCAGATGACCAAATGTTGAGCGCCGGTATTGGAAATAAT
>CAIVGO010000468.1 GCA_903905445.1 uncultured Bacteroidota bacterium | reverse complement strand
GCATTTTTTGACGTGGTGGTGTCCGATTCACTGGCGGGCAAACCCGTTGGCCGCATGCGCAACTACTGGGATTTTGCGGGTACCGAAAATGATATGCCGCCCATGACTCCTTCTCGCCATTTGAGCAATCCGGCATACCGGGTAGCCGCTTACAATCGTCCGCAGGCAGCCTATTTTGCATTGTATCAAATGTTGGGGTACGAGCGCTTCCACCGTTGCATGGTGACGTATATGGATCGCTGGAAAGGCAAACATCCGCAACCTTTCGATTTTTTCAATACCTGGAATGATGCTTCGGGCGAAAACCTCAACTGGTTCTGGAAACCCTGGTTTTTCGATTGGGGTTATCCCGACCTTGCCGTAACCGGTGTTCAAAACAACGGCGGCCGCAAACCCCTCATCGAAATAGAAAACAAAGGCACCATGCCGATGTCGGTGATGGGCGAAATAGAATATGCCGATGGGAGCAAAGAAAATTTTGTGCGTACCGCAGAAGTGTGGAAAACGGGCGCGAAGAAAATCAGCATCCCGGCCAAAGGCGGTAAAATGATCAAACGGGTAACCTTAGGCAATCGCCAGGTATCTGATACCGATGCAGGCAATAATGTGTGGAAAGCGCCTTAGTTCCTTTTTGAGGTGACACCTTCAAGCCGAGGTGTCACCTCAAAAGGCCTTTCAACTAGCCACTCTGCAACAAGAACTTGATATAGGGACAAAAAAAATGAGGCAGTGCCACCACAGCACTACCTCAGCCCTAACCAAATAAAACCAAATTATTCTTGATGCGTATTTTTCGATTGTGCTACAAAGGTAAAATGCTTTGTGTAAAAACTACAACAACAGACAAAAAATTTTTTATTATTTTTTTTGCCAAACATCTGTCAAGTACCAAGCCTTTGTCAAAATAGAAAAATCGCCCAAGCGCCCTGGAACACAATTAAAAAACTGCCAAACCACATTCCAAATTTTATGGAATTTTCCCCCAATTTTTAAAACATAATTTTATTTGCAACGCATCATGGAAAATTTTTGGAAGTTTTCGCCCGGACTTGTTCGAAAAGCAATCACACTTGGTGTTATTTTGACACTAAGCAAAAGTGTGATCGCACAAAGCGCCAGCCGCAACACAGATTCCCTTTTTATTCGCAATATTTTTACCCACGCCCTCACCCAAGGGAAAAGTTACACCTGGTTGGAGCATCTGACCAAACAAATTGGGCATCGCTTGAGCGGCAGTGCCAGCGCAGCCAAGGCAGAAAACTGGACTTTTTCCGTGCTGGATTCCCTCGGACTGGATCAAACCATGAAGTTGCCTTGTATGGTACCGCATTGGGTGCGCGGCAAGGCAGAAAAGGTTAAAGTACTGTCCAAGGGTGGCGTAAAAGGCTTTGATTTGCATGCGCTGGCCCTCGGCGGATCGGTTGCGACGCCCAAAAGCGGTTTGCAGGCCGAAATCGTGCGGGTACAGCAATGGGAGGAATTGGACAAATTGGGTGAAAAAGGCATCAAAGGCAAAATCGTGTACTACAGCCGG
>CAIVGO010000467.1 GCA_903905445.1 uncultured Bacteroidota bacterium | reverse complement strand
TCTGATTTTTATATGGATATGAAACGCTGGTCGTTCAACCTCCAGGTGTTCTTCCTTTCCAGCCGCTACCAGCAAATGTTGCGCATCCAACAGGGCCACCGAACGGTGATCCAGGACCGTACGATTTACGAGGATGCATTTATTTTTGCTCCCAACCTGGCAGATATGGGCCTGATGGAACGCCGCGATTTTGAAAACTATACGACCTTGTTTCAGTCGATTATCTCCCAAATCAAGGCACCTGATTTGCTGATTTACCTGCGGTCCTCTATTCCCACCCTGGTCGAACACATCCAAATGCGCGGCCGCGATTACGAAGGCAGCATCAGTATTGATTACCTCAAACACTTGAATGAGCGCTATGAAAACTGGATTGGCGGGTACCGCGAAGGCCGTTTGCTCATTATCAATGTGGATAATTTCGACTTTCAAAATGACAAAGAAGCCTCTGCGCGGGTACTGGAAATGGTACAAGGCGAATTACATGGCTTGTTTTAATATGCTGCTTTATCCTAAAAAACCAAGTCACAACCCATTATTTATCAAGCAATTATCAATCCAATGGATAAGAAAATCACCCTTATTTCTGGCGCATCCCGGGGTATTGGCCGGGCAATTGGCACCCGTCTGGCCCATGAAAACCACTTCGTTGTTTTGCTGGCACGCAATGCTGAGGAAATTTCGGAACTGGAATTTGAAATAGACCAGGCTGGCGGAAAAGCACTTTCTTTTGCCGTTGATATTAGTCAGCCCGAACAAGTGCAGGCGACCGTTGATCAGGTTTTGCAAGATTTTGGCCGCATCGACACCCTAATTAACAATGCTGGCGTGGGTGTTTTTAAAAACTCCGAATTGATTACGACGGAGGAATGGGACCAGGTGATGGATGTAAATGTAAAAGGCTCCTTTTTATTGACCAAGGCCGTTTTACCAGCCATGAAATCGGCGGGATCCGGTCATATCGTGGGCATTGCTTCGGATGTTTCAAAACGCACATTTGCCGAAGGCAGTTTGTATTGTGCCAGTAAATATGCACAACATGCTTATTTTGAAGCAGTTCGACGTGAAGTGCGCAAACTTGGCATTAAAGTCAGCGTCATTTACCCGGGCTTGGTTGATACTTATTTTCACGAGGGCGATCCTGGGCAGCCGCACCGCGCTAGTTATTTGCAACCACGGGACATTGCCGATGCGGTGGCTTACATACTCAATGCACCAGCCCATGTGATCATTGATGAGTTGATGCTGCACCCGATGTCGCAAGAATGGTAATTATTTAAACCATTTATTCTAATGGATATAGAAGCATTTCGCCTATATTGCCTTGAAAAAGAAGGGGTTACGGAAGATTTTCCCTTCGGAGAGCAAACGCTTGTTTTTCGGGTGTTGGGTAAAATATTTGCCCTCACCGGCCTGGATAGCGATCGGTTTACGGTCAACTTGAAAGCCGATCCCGACTATGTTCTGGAACTCCGTGAGCAATACCCGGAGGTGCAACCAGGGTACCATATGAATAAAAAACACTGGAATACGGTAGACTTTGACGGCAGCCTGGATGATAAAATGTTGCGGCATTTGGTAGACCATTCGTATGCCCAAACGGCTAAAACGCTGAAGAAAAGCGAAAAAGAACAGTTATCTTTGTTCAAAGACAACAAAAATGGGAACTGATGGCCTTGCAAATCCACTGATCGATCAATACCAGCGCGTGCATGATTATCTTCGGATATCCCTCACGGATAAGTGCAATTTCCGATGTTTGTATTGCATGCCCGACGAAAATATGCAATTCTGGCCCCAGGAAAAACTGATGCAAACCGATGAAATTATCGCGATTGCACGGCTTTTTGTTTCCCTGGGCGTACGCAAAATCAGGCTGACGGGCGGTGAGCCCTTGGTGCGCAAAGATGCTCCGGCCATTATTACGGCACTTGCCCAAATGCCCATTGAATTGACCATGACCACCAACGGCGTGCTCCTGGATCAATGCCTGGACACTCTGGTCGCGACGGGTGTGCGCTCCTTAAATGTGAGTTTGGATACCCTGGATCGAGAAAAATTTGCGGTTTTAACCCGGCGCGATCAATTTGAGCGCGTTTGGCAAAATATTCAATTATCGCTGCAGGCGGGTTTGCATACCAAAATAAACGTGGTGCTGCTGCGTGGCGTCAATGATGCAGAAATCCTTGATTTTGTGGAACTTACCCGCCATTTACCCTTGCATATTCGCTTTATTGAATTCATGCCTTTTGTGCAAAATGCATGGAATGAAAACAAAGTGGTGCCGTTTCAAGAAATCTTGGAACGGATTATCAGCCAATTTGAGATTGAAAAACTGAGCGACGCACCCAACGACACTGCGAAGAAATTCCGGGTGGCAGGATTTGCAGGTACGTTTGCGGTAATTACCACCGTTTCCGACCTGTTTTGTGCGGGTTGCAACCGGATGCGCCTGACAGCAGATGGCAAAATGAAAAACTGCTTGTTTTCCAATACGGAAACAGACCTGTTGACTCCTTTCAGGCAAAAAGAAGATATTACCCCCCTGATATTTCAAAGTGTGTGGGACAAACGACCCACTCGAGGCACTTTTGATGATACGGTGATGCTGACCGATCGCAGCATGATTTCAATTGGTGGATAGGCGCTTAGGCGCTGCGTCCATTTCCTACCGATTTTGATAGTTTCTGGCCGGCTTCATCCAGCAACAAAGGATGGTGTAGAAATACAATCTCTTGAAAATCAGTTGCTCCCAGGCACTGCGCCAGATATTGTTGGGCCCGGGTTGAATCCAACAAATCGGCCCCACGGATAACATGGGTGATTCGAAAATGCACATCATCCACCACACTGGCCAATTGGTAGGCTGGAATGCCATCTCGGCGGCGCACGATAAAATCAGGCAATGGAAAATCTGGCGGAGTTTTGATGCGCCAACTCACATCAGGGGCATCCAACGAAATTCCTTGATTGCGCAGGCTGGGCGGGTAACGGCCACCTAAGGCTGCCAGTTCGGTGCGGGATAAGCCACAGGCAAATAAATGTCCATCGGCCCGCAACTGCTCCAAGGCTGCATGGTATAAAGGCAAACGCAATCGTTGCGACCAGTTTTGTTCAAAATCGA
>CAIVGO010000466.1 GCA_903905445.1 uncultured Bacteroidota bacterium | reverse complement strand
TTTTAAATGGGGCGTGCGGGCACTCAGCGGTATGAAAGGCACCATCAGCCAGGGACTAAAAGAATTGGAAGCAGTGCTGCAATTTGCCCGACAAACCCCCTATGTTTTTGAAGAAGAGACCCAGGTGGCATACGCGATTGTCCAAATGTATTTCAACAACAACCATAAAATCGCATGGGAAACCCTGAAAAACAGCAAATTAGCCCATACTTCCAACCCGCTTGCCGCATTCGCAGTGGGCCTGATTGCCATGCGAACCGGCCAAAATGATGAAGCCATCAGGGTATTGTCGGCCGCACCCAGTGGCGGCAACTACCATCCTTTTTACATGCCCGCCTATTTGCTTGGACTGTCTAAATTACGGCGACTAGACCTGGACGCGAACCAATGGCTTGAACTGTTTTTAAATAATTTCCGCGGCGAAAACATGCAAAAGGAGGGCTATCAAAAACTCGCCTGGTACCATTTGGTCAACAATAACCCCAGCGGTTACCAAACGTATATGAATGCGCTAAAAACCAAAGGCGCCAGCAACAACGAGGCAGATAAATCGGCACTCATGGAAGCCAACAGCGGCATTATGCCCGAACAGCGCCTGCTCAAAGCCCGGCTTTTGTTTGATGGCGGATATTACCAGCGGGCCTATGATTTGCTCAAAAATGCATCAAAAGCATACCAGGATCAACACCGATTACACCTCGAATACCTGTACCGAATGGGGCGGATCACACAAAATTTGACAAAAAAAGCCGAAGCTATTCAGTTTTACCAACAAAGCATCGACCTTGGAGCCAAAGATCCCTGGTATTTTGCCTGTAATGCGGCCTTACAACTCGGGATTATTTACGAAAATCAACGCGCCTATTCTGATGCCCGCACGGCATTTAACCGCTGTTTAAACCTCAAAACCGAAGAATATAGCGCCAGTTTACACGCCCAGGCTAAAGCCGGTCTGGAAAGAATTAAAGGTAAATAATGTACACCATGAAGCATTTTTTGTCCCTTTTGCTGCTTTGCTTATGCAGCCTGCCCAGCTTTGCCCAGAAAAAACAACTCGAACACAGCGATATTCCACGCTGGAAGAAAATTGAAGGACAAAAAATCTCTAATGATGGCCAATGGGTAGCGCACGTGCAAGCGCCTATTACAGAAGGAGATACAAAATTATTGCTGTGGAATGCCAGCACCCAACGCAGCCTCACCTTTGAACGCGGCACGGAAGCACGCTTTTCCAACGATAACCGATTGTTGGTGTTTCGCATCAAACCACCTTTGGATACCCTGAAAGCGCTGCGCCGTAAAAAGGTAAAAGAAGAAGACTTACCCAAAGATACCCTCGCGGTATACACCCTTGCAACGGGTGCACTCGAAAAAATACCCCGCCTGAAATCCTATACCCTGCCCGAAAAATGGTCGGGATACTTGCTGTATCAATTGGAGGCCGACAAACCGGCAGCCGCTAAAAAGGATACTTCGACTGTAAAAACAGCACCCGATTCGGTTAAAACGGCTGTTAAACCCAAGAAAGGCATTAAAAAACCCAAAAAAGAAGACAAAGACAACGGTTATCGACTGTTTGTCCGCAATACCGAAACCGGGAAACAAGATACCCTGGCCTATGTGTTGCAGCACGTTTTGGCCAAACGAGGTAAAAAACTTTTGTGGAGCAGCAGTGGGAAGGGCGATACCTTAGCATTTACAGCAAACCCCCATGCCTTGCAAAACGGAGTGTATTTGTTA
>CAIVGO010000465.1 GCA_903905445.1 uncultured Bacteroidota bacterium | reverse complement strand
TGTCAACGACGAAACCCTGCCCATCCTCGCGCGCATGTCCGTAGCGCAGGCGGAAGCCGGATTTGATATGCTGGGCCCTTCCGATATGATGGATGGCCGCGTGGGCTACATTCGGGAAGCCCTCGATGAACGCGGATTTACGCAAACCGGCATTTTGGCGTATAGTGCCAAATATGCGAGCGCATTTTACGGTCCATTCCGCGATGCCCTCGACTCCGCGCCCAAAAGCGGCGATAAAAAGACCTATCAAATGAACCCGGCCAACAAACGCGAGGCGCTCATCGAAGCCGAACTGGATGCGGCAGAAGGCGCCGATATGTTGATGGTAAAACCGGCTTTACACTACTTAGATGTGATCCATTTGCTCAAAGAGCGTTTTGATTTACCCATTGCAGCCTACCACGTGAGCGGCGAATGTGCGATGCTGCGGGCCGCCTGCAACAACGGCTGGCTCGATTTTGAACGCGCGATGCCTGAGACCTTGTTGAGTATACGCCGGGCGGGCGCCGATGTGATTTTGACGTACTTTGCCAAGGATTTTGCGATGCGGTATCCGGGTGGGCTGTAAGCGGGCTTACTTTTTAATCAGTTTACCAGAAAATTTTCCGTTTTTCAATCGAATGGTATCTGGATAGGTAGGAAAGGGCTTGTACGTAACGATAAATGAAAGGTTAAAAGTCCCTTTTATTTCTTTAGAAAGGGTGTCATAAGTGGACAACGTGACCGTATTGGTTGCACTATCGGCTTCCAAAATCTCATATTCTCCAAGGGGCAAATCTCCTTCCCAAACGCCAAAACTTGAATGAAGCTTAGTTTTTGAAGGTGCTAGTCTGTAGACTTTATACGTTCCTGTTTTTGGAGGAATTGTATAAAGTGTAAGGGATTCTCTTAAAAAATACTCATTTTCAAAAGAATCTAGGTTTATATTTATATTTTGCTGGTCAACAATGTCAATCCAGCAAGCCGTGTATCCAGTCCATTTTTTACCGTTACTTTCAGTAACTACTTCGCCAAAATAACCTTCCGGCAAAGAAGGTTTAGGGTCTGTATTTTTTTTACAGGCTTCAAAAACCCCTAAAAACATTAAAGGTATTAGAATTTGTCTCATGCGCGTAATTTGATTTTTGTACAAGTTTATGATTACTCCTTAGCAATCATCAATCTACCCGAAATAGGCGCGCTACCACCCGGAACAACATAAAAATAGATTCCGGGGGCTACGAACGTAATCATTCCAAAGGTGAAATACTGCATATTATCAACTATCTGCTTTTGCCTACTACTAAAACGCACTAATGTTTAATCAATACCACACTTCGGGTGGCTTTTAGCTGTCCTGCATCCAACAACTGCAACTGATACACGCCATCCTGCAAAGGTGTCAGGTTAATAGATCCCTCGGTACAGCGCTGCTCTAATTGAAGTTGTCCCAATTGGTTGAATATTCGAACTGTAACAGGGCCTGTGATACCGCTCCAGCTTACGAGGCCTGTGCTGGGATTAGGGAAAATGGAAATAGATTCACTTGAAGCAGGTTCTACAGTAGGTACCGTAGTTATCCACACATTTTTACAATGCGTATTGCTCCCATAAGCATTGGAAACCGTTAAGCATACCTCAAATGCGCCCGTTTGCGAAAAAAAATGGCTTGGGTTTCGTTGGGAACTGTGGTTGTCCAATCCAGACAAAGGGTCGCCAAAATCCCAATCCCAGTTTTGCGGGGCATAAGCGGCCAATTCTGTAAAGTCTACGCCAAAAGTGCCTGTATGGTCATAGCGCCAATCTGCCAAAGGATGG
>CAIVGO010000464.1 GCA_903905445.1 uncultured Bacteroidota bacterium | reverse complement strand
TCCATCGTTTAAATCCACTTAAATCCTGGTTTAACGTAACGACAACTTTTGCATGAAAAACATTGCCATTCTTACCGGCGGCGATTCTGAAGAGCGGGTGATTTCTTTGAAAAGTGCGCAGGTGGTGTTTGATCACCTGCCCGCCGACCAATATCGGTGTTTTATGATTGATTTTCAAAAAGCCGATTGGCGGGAGGTGGTGACGGGCACCCAAGTGGATAAAAACGATTTTAGTTTGACGATTGCGGGCGAAAAGATCCATTTCGACTGCGCTTTTGCCGCTTTGCATGGTCCACCGCTCGAAGATGGCAAGTTGCAGGGATATTTCGAATTGTTGGGCATTCCGTACACCTGTTGCGACGGGTATGTGAGTGCGCTCACGATGAATAAGCACAACACGAAAACCCAACTCGCGCCGTATGGCATTCCGATGGCCAAATCGGTGTTGCTGCACCAGGGCCAGGCGATTGATACGGCTCCATTATTGAGCCTGGGTTTGCCGCTTTTTGTAAAACCGAATACGCATGGTTCCAGTTTCGGGGTAAGCAAGGTAAAAACAGCCGAGGAATTGTTGCCGGCCATTGAAGAAGCCTTTCGTTTTGGCGATGAAACGGTGGTGGAAAGTTTTTTGCCGGGCCGCGAATTTGCCAACGGCGCTTTTCGGCACAAAGGCGAAATCGTGGTGTTACCGGTTACCGAAATCATCCCGGAAACCGAATTTTTCGATTATGCGGCCAAATATGAAGGCAAATCGCAGGAAGTAACGCCCGCAGCCCTCACGGAGGCAGAAACGCAGCAATGTCAGGAGCGCACCCGGGCTTTATATGCCTTGTTGCAATGTCGCGGTGTGGTGCGTTTTGATTATATTTTGTCGAATGGCGTGTTTCACATCCTGGAGGCCAATACCATCCCCGGCATTTCACCAGCCAGTCTGGTTCCGCAACAAGCCAAATCGGCAGGTTGGGAATTGGGAGCGTTTTTTGCAGCCTTGGTAGAAGAAGCCTGCGCGGCATAAAGCCTTCGTACAAAATAAGCTAAACCCAATGATAAAATACCTGTTACCAGCAATCCTTTGGATGGTCCTCATTACCGGATTATCGGTGATGTCGGCACCTGCATTGCCCAAAACGCCCTTTTTTGCACCAGACAAACTCGCGCATGCTACGATTTACGCCGTGTTTACCTGGTTGATTTTATTTGGGTTGCAGCGCCGCAAAAGGGCGAAATTGTCGCGCCGTCAAATCATTATTTCTGTCGTTTTTGCGGCATTTTACGGTATTTTGATGGAGTTCGTGCAGTTTGCTTTTGTACCCGGCCGCTATTATGAATACGGCGATATGGTGGCCAATACCTTGGGTGCTTTGCTGGGTTTATCGCTGTTTATCCCGCTTTTGCGCCGAAAAGGGCGCTTGAAACCAGAATTTTAAGGATTAAACCGTTTTGAAATGGCATTAATTATTGATTGTCGCGATTTTACCCCACAATTTGGTGCGGACTGTTTTTTGGCCGAAAATGCCACGATTATCGGTGATGTGGTGATGGGCGACCAATGTTCTGTTTGGTTTCAGGCGGTAGTGCGCGGCGATGTGAATTTTATCCGCATCGGCAATAAAGTCAATATACAGGATGGCGCGATTTTGCACGCGACGTACCAGAAATGCGGCACCACCATTGGCAACAACGTGAGCATTGGGCATCGTGCGTTGGTTCACGGCTGTACGCTGCACGACAATGTGCTCATCGGCATGGGCGCGATCGTAATGGATGAGGCGGTGGTGGAAGAAAACTGCCTGATTGCGGCCGGGGCGGTTATTTTAGAAAAAATGGTGTGTCATGCGGGCGGTGTGTACGCGGGCGTGCCTGCGAAACGGGTAAAAGAACTTACGCCCGAGTTGTTTCAGGGCCAGATTGAGCGGATTGCTAATAATTATATTATGTATTCGGGGTGGTTTAAATAATGGATGCCTGTTTGGATTATATAGAACGGCAGGGCGGAGAAGAAGCCCGTATCATGCGTGTTTTACACGAATTGATGCTCAGTTTTCCAGCGGTAAATAGTAAAATAAGATACACCGTGCCTTTTTACGGCCAACATACCTGGATTTGCTATTTGAATCCGCAAAAAAGGGGTGGGGTAGAAATGTGCTTCGTGCGGGCGCGCGCACTTTCCAATGCACAAGGTTTGCTTGATTTTAAAGACCGCAGTGCGGTGGCCGGGGTATTTTTTGAAACGGTCAGGGATATTCAGATGGAGCTGGTTACGGAATTGGTGATAGAGGCGTTGTTAGTGGATGCGGATTGGGGGGCAAAGCGGCGCATTTCTTAATTATTTTAAAATGCACATTATTATTCTGAAAGTAATTGACATCTATATAATGCCCATTGCTTTCAAATCCGTTTTAGCATGTACTTCGTTTTCTGATATTTTATATCCTAAATGACGGCAAACTTCTTTATAGCAGTGTTTAAAGCTAGCCTGCTTAATAGGACGAACAAGATGCAGATCTTTAATTAGTAACGGATAATTTTCAATAAAGCCATGCACATCTAAAAGAGCAATAATGTGTAATGAATTGTAAATTTTTATATCGGGGTTTAATCTTTCTACCGCAGCACGAAAGGGCTTATCATCTGACCAAATAAAATCGGTATTGACACTCATTTGTTGTGCCGCCGCCTCTGCTTCTCCTGCATCCACTTTGGGTGTTGATTGCAGTAATAATAAAGTGCCGGAATCATAACTGGTACATTTTTTTATAAATAAACCTCGGTCTATTTCATCTACTAAAGCAAGACGTTCTGGTTCTTTATTTGCACCTTTAATAAATTCAGTTTCAATTTCTATGGGGACCAATATTTCATGAAACAAATTGGGCAAAATTGTCCAAATATCATGAGTATGTCCCAATCGCGTTAAATAAACGAGCGCCTGGGTATCAATTATGACAGAAAAAGAAGACATGCTTAGTCCTCCATTAATGCGCCCAACAGTAACAATCCCAAACCGGCAACAAGTAAGGCGCCAATTAATCCATCCTCTTGTTTAATTCCAACAACTGGATTTTTGGAAGGAACAGCAGCTGTTTTATTTAAGGCATGAATTTCATGAAGGACACTTTTTGTAATTTCTTCCAACGTCATTTTATCCGAATCAACGGCTATTTCTGTGCAATGTTCTGTACCGGTTAGATTTTTGTCTCCGTCATAAATAATGATAATCCTTGATTTGTCATGCAGATTGTTCCAAGCTATTTCAATTTCTTCTTTCACGGTATCTGAAAGCACCGTGGTTGAAAAAAGGATAAAATAATCGGCTGATTGTATGCGGATACGCGATTCACTCGAAACCTTCTTTCCTCCAATTGTCCTGTCCGGCAAATACATTTTATACCCATGAACGGCACCCAATGTATGCAACCGAAACGCTAAGGTGCGTTCAAATTCCGACTTAGGATTGTAGGTTATGAATACGGAAGGAAGTTTATTGGCCATAATAATCAGAATGATTTACAAAGATAAGCGCTTTTTAAAAACATGTGGTATCAAAATATTACCGGCGCGCCAAATACAAACCCACCAATATAACCAAAGTACCCACTACATCCATCAACCCAATTACCTCGCCATCAAACGCACCCACCAATATGGCCATCACCGGCAATAAATACGTCACATAGGTGGCAAAAACCGTGCTGGTGCGCTGTAATAAATGAAAATACAGGATAGAACCGACCACCGTGCCCACCGCGCCTAAATAAGAGATATAACCCACTGCTTTCCAACCGTCGGGATTTTGAAAAGCGGCCGACCAGGCATCCGTACCAAACAAGGCAACGATGAAAAACGGCCCGGTGAGCAAAAAAGAGGCCGACCCAATGGCTGCCGGGTGCATGCCTTGGAGGTTGAAGCCTACACTGTTGGCATTGATGGCGTAACAAACGGTAGCCAGGGCGCACAAACCCGCATACCAGGCGTTTCCGGCATTGGCGGATTGTCCGTTCCAGAGTACCAGGATCGCCGCGCCGAGCAGGCCCAGCGCAACGCCTAAAATTTTATTGCGATTGAAATGCGCGTTGAAAAACAAAACCCCTAAAATAAGGGTAAACAGCGGCGTCAAAGAATTTAAGATGCCTGCCAGGCTGCTGTTGACATGCTGTTGGGCGACAGCAAAGAATAAATTGGGGATCGCAGAGCCGCAAAGCGCCACCACCACCAACGGTTTCCATTTGGACCAGTCGATTTTGCTCCAGAACATAACCGCAAAGGGGATGTAAAAGAGGGTCGCAATCACCATCCGCCAAATAGCCATTTGAACGGGGGTGAAAATTTGCACCGCGTGTTTGATGAAAAAAAACGAGGCGCCCCACATCAGGGCCAGGGCAAACATCAAGAGCCAATCGAGCAGAACAGGAGGACGGTTGTTCAAAAGAAGCGTATTTTTAGGACAAATGCAGGTAAAAAAGGCGTCAAACTTTATAAAGCGTGTTGTCTTTCAGGTATTCAAAAACCGGTTCTGGGACCAGATAACGCACTGATTGGCCTTTTCGGATGCATTCGCGAATATAGGTAGCCGAGATATCGAGCAGGGGCGCTTCCAGTACTTTTACACGTGGATGGGTTGCGAGCGGGCCCAATTCCGTGCCTGGGCGTTGGTATACGTAAATATCAAAATTGGCCAGGAGTTGTTCGTAGTTCTTCCAAAGGTGCAGCGAGGCAATATTATCGCCGCCCATAATCAGGGCAAAGGTTTTGTCGGGATATTTTTCGGTCAAAAAAGCCAGCGTATCAATGGTGTACGAAGGCTTGGGGAGGTTAAACTCCACGTTGGAAGCCTCGATGCGTGGGTTGTCGCCAATGCCGAGGCGTACCAGGTGCAGTCGATCGAAGTCGCGGGCCAGCGTTTTTTTGGGTTTTAGCGGATTTTGCGGACTGACCACCATCCACACTTTATCCAAATCGGTATGCGTTGCCATGTGGTTGGCGATGATGAGATGCCCCACATGGATCGGATTGAAGGAACCGAAGAAAAGACCCACTTTCATGTGCCGATGGTATTATTTCGGCTGAATATCATTGTCTTGTACGCGGTCGAGCAAGTGTTGCACGCGGTACATTTCATCGACGGTGTCATCGAGGAAGAATTCGATATCGGGCAGTCGGCGCATTTGGCGGCCAATTTTAGAGGCCAGGGCCTGGCGCAGGTGGTGGTGTTCGTTTTCCAATTGAAGGATCACTTCCTGCTTGTGCTCGGTGCCGTACACGCTGATGTAAATTTTGGCCACCAGTAGGTCGGGCGTCATTTTTACATAAGTTACCGTGACCAATTTATCGCGGCCATAAATGATGCTGCCTTCTTCGGTGAGGATCATCCCGAAGTAGCGTCGTATAAGTTCGCCTACTTGTTGCTGGCGGATCGTTTCCATAATAAAATGCTTAAATGGTGAGGTAGGCGCTGCTATAAAAGTAACGCAAAGGTAGTTTAAAACAGGCGGCAACCACAAAAAGTTTCGTTTGCGGCAAAAAAGTAGGCTACTTTCCGAAACAAATTTGGTGCTATGGTGTTAAAGACAGGCTTCGCAGAAATATTATTGCAAATTTTTGTTGTCGCGCTTGCAAAGTTATGCTGAATAGATGTATCTTTGCCCCGCTTTTCAGGAATGCTCTTGTTAAATAGGTATTTTTGGATTTGCAGGATTGAAAAATCCGGTTCGATCTCGTAGCTCAGCCGGTAGAGCACTTGACTTTTAATCAAGGGGTCATGGGTTCGAATCCCATCGAGATCACATTGAATATCAAAGACTTACGCGCTTTTTGCGGGTAGGTCTTTTTTTATGTTTGCACACATAATACACACAAACGCGGTTATATTGCGCGGCTTATCAAAAATTGAACCATCTAATTTACACACATACCCAAAAAAGTAAAGATCGAAACGCCTCCAGGTGCTTTTCTTTGAACTGTGGCGCTGGTTCAATCTGTGGCGCTGGTTTTTGTGGGCTTTCGGCGTGGTAGCCACAAAAAAAAGGATACCCGGAAAAGGTATCCTGAGCATTTAGGCTTTTACCCCTTTTTCATTGCACCCGTTTTTGCTGCCGGGCTTTTTTCACGATCTTATTACGGTGTTATCACGGTGCAAGTCTGTTTAGACTTTCGGGGCTTGGTGCTGATTTTCTCACCCCCCCTATGCTTAATTTTGGATGCGCGCGCGCGAAGGGGCAGCGGCGGTGTTATGCAGAAACGCTTTAGCGATTTTACCCCCCCTACCCTTATACATGTGCTTACACCACGATGGACGCCATCACCTGGAGCGTACGATCTGTTTGGGTGTTTGCTGTTTCCAGGGTTCCGGGTATATCCCATAAAGCCGGGTAACCGTCGGCGGTCATCAACAATTCAAACGGCTGGTTTATTTGCCCCTCAAAACGTTCCCAGGTGCCAGGGTAGGTAGTGGGCATTGTCTGTGGGCTTGTGTCGCTGTGGTTGTGCTGTGGCTGCGTAGTGATCGGCGCGCGCGCGGGCTGTGTAGTGTATTTAAACCCGGCATCTTTGGCCAACTTTACAATTGTTCCAATGGTGGTAACGTTGCCCGTATTGCGGCTTATACCCCGCCAATGTTGCGCCCAATGTTTGGCCGTATTGGATGCGGCAAACGTGGTGCAAGCATGTAGAATGTCGAGCGCTATCCCTTCGCCTTCATTGCCCCAATGATGTTTGCATGCAAAGGCAATTGCCATGTAAAAGTTATAAGTACATTCTAATGGAACCCTATTTTTTATCAGGTATTCGGCGGCTTGCGCGGGTAGATCATCCGGCGGCGCGGTGCTGCTTTGCTTCGGGACATATCGCGGCGCGGGTAATGGTAAACCCTTGAAAGGTTTTGCATTCGGGTTAATGTATGGCGCGTTGTCAAGGCTCCAAAAGCGAAAACGACAAATGTCTTTACATGCCCCGTCGATAATGTAGCCATCTTTCAGAAACGCTATTTTTAATGCCTCAAAATGTTCCTTGTGGCGCTCAGGGTATGCCAGCGGAATTAAACCCCAAACACCCGCACCTGAGGCGCTCAAACCGCAATACGCAATTTCGGGATACTTTGATATTTCACGTTTGACTTGTTCGGCGGTGTCTGCGTTTAGAAAGGCGTTTGTACCTGCATCCAGGTCAAAGGAAATAAAGCCATTGTGCGCAATTAACCCGGCTTCCGAACGGTGTGAAAACGTTCCCGACGGTGTAAAACCGGGTAGTTTTATCTTTAGTGCGTCACGTTCTTTTTTATCAGATGTTGCGCGTATCTGCTCTATAATGAGCCCGTATGTATCGACCAACTTTTTAGAAGTCAGAATTTTTAACAGGCTGCCAGTATGAGGTTTTGCGGTATTCCTAGCCGACGTAAAAAAGGACGCATCGACGTTTAGTATAGAATCGGCAAAAATTGCGGCGGTAGTTGCCATTTTGACTAATTTTTGTAATTGTTTGAAAATCAGCGTTTTGCAACTTTTTCATGTTCACGATGTTCACGATGTTCACGCTGTTCACGGTATGAACATCGTGAACATCGTGAACATTTACAGTTTTAAATAATTGTTTACTGCACCCAAAGAGATTTTTAACTCCGTTGAAATTTCTCGCTGAGTACGTCCGCTTGCTTTCAATTCTTTGGCTTTTTGTATGATTGTATTGCGGTCGTTTTCAGCTTGCACCCGCAGATGGTCGCGCTCTTTTGCGAAGTCTATAAATTCAAATTGCAGGAAGTTTTTAGGCTTGGAAATTTGGCACAACATGACGTTATCCGCATCATATTTGATTTCACAATTCCGGGCCTTAATCTGTTTTAGGTAACGGGCGCTTGTGTCGTTGTGACTTTCACCAATTGCAAAACATGAATCACAAAAGTTAATCAACATCTTAGAACCCATTAAATCATTCCGGGTAATCGGCTTCGACAAATCGCGTTTGGGTGTGTGTGCCAGGGCTAAAATTGAAATATCAAATTTGCTCTTTAACTGCTTTAAATACTTCATTAACGGCAGGGCATCCTTTGCCGTTTCGGTTGCATTTTTCAAGTATGTAATATTGTCTAAAATCAAAACTTTGGTTCCAGTGCTTTTTATAGAGTGCTCCAGGCTGTCATATAAAAACCGCTCAAAATCTCCTTTGTAGGCCTCAGGTATTTCTGCATCTGGGTTAATTTCGGCGCGGTGGAAATTATCGTCAAAAAGATAATGATTGTAAAAATCTTCTGAATAACGGTTTTCAAATTGCTTATCACTTAGCTCAAAATCCAGATATAAAACTGTTTGCTGGCCTGCTTTCATTGGAAAACCGGATATTGATTCTCCCCGGCTTATTGCGTCGCCAATTTGAACGGCTAAAATGCTTTTGCCTAAATTGGTATCTGCAAAAAGGATACAAAGTTCACCTTGGAACCAAAGTTCCCCCAATAACATTTTAGGGGTCGGGCGGCCTTTTGCATCGTCTATACATCCGTTCGC
>CAIVGO010000463.1 GCA_903905445.1 uncultured Bacteroidota bacterium | reverse complement strand
GTGCCGTTTTTCAGCATGGCGGCCACGGGGAAGTAGGATTTATAATCGCGTTCAAAAGAGAGTGTATTCCAGGTTTTTTGCTGAAACCATTTCCCAATGAGCAGCAAAAAGATCAATCCGCCAAAGGAATCGAGGTAGCCCGCACCGGTTTGGGACAGAATTTCATAGGCGCTGCGGAAATACAGGGATAAAATGGCCAAAGAAAGCGGAATATCCACATTCAAATTGCCATTGCGCAGGCCATTCCAGGCAGAAATCAAATAATCGCGGGCGCTATACACCAGCACGGGTGTGGCAATAAGGAGGCTTAAATAACCAAAAACACGCGCAAACCAGGCATCTTCCACCCGATCCATGCCCAAATACTCCGGAAAACTGAACAACATGATGTTGCCCACCGCAAAACCCGCGATGGCAATTTGGCTGGCCAGTTTTTTTGAAAGCGCTTTGGGGCGGGAATTGTCTACATCGGCCAGGTTAATATCGGGCGCATAGCCGATGGAGGCCAGCAGGGCCGCGATTTTGCGCAAGGAAGTAACGGCAGGATCGAACTGGATCAGCGCTGTTTTTTTCAGGAAATTGACGCGGGTATGAAACACCCCTTCATCGAGTTTATACAGGTGTTCGAGCAGCCACAGGCAGGAGACGCAGTGCATTTGAGGCAGGTAAAAAGTGACCTGCGCGGTATGTCCATCGTTGTATTCGAGGAGTTTTTCTTGTACTTCCGCATCATCGAGGTAGGCAAAAGCCCGGGCGTCGCGGCGGTTTTTCAGGCTCTGGCCCGGTTTTTCATCCAGGCTGTAGAATTGGCATAAGTTGTTGGTATTCAGTATTTCGTACACCATTTTACAGCCTTCGCAGCAAAAGAATTTGTCGTCGGTGTACAAGCGTTCATCCGGACAGGGTTCCTGGCAGTGAAAACAAGTTTGCTGGGTGAGCGGCGGATTGGGGGCGTGTACTTGTGTAAATGTGGCCATAATACCTGAATATTTCAGGCAAAACTATCACAGCGGGCTATGCCAATTTGTGACGGGCGTCATGGGTGCCACTGATTATGGTCAAACACGCTGTTTATTGTGCGGATTGAGCTTGCAGGTCTTCCGCGACGGCACCCAATTCTTTCAGGCCGTTTTTATAATAGTCCGTTAAAATACCTTGTACGCCAAAGCCGAGGAGCAGGCCGCGTACCCAAAAGGGTTCGTCTTTTACCAGCAATTCCCAGTTTACCGTAGTTTGGGTGCTGTCACCCGAGAAATGCCATTCATTGTTGGCTTGAACGGTTTGTGTTTCTGAAAAATGCACCTCCGTTTTAATATAGGTGTTGGGGCGCAGCTCGATTATTTCCTGATGCCCATTACCTTCCCGACGGCTGGTCCAATGCACTTGATGACCAACCACGCCCGGCGTGCCTTGGGGCACATACGTCATGGTAGAATCGTTGTGTTTCCAGGGGCTCCAGTCCGACCATTTTCCAAAATCGGCCACCAGCGGAAAAACGGTTGTTACCGGTGCTTTAATCGTTTGGGTTGCTGATACATGCATTTGAGCCGGGCCCAAAAAGCACAACAGGAGGTACAGCATCGACAGGCCGATGAAAATGTAGAGGGTAATGCGGATTGTTTTCATAAAGTTTTCAGGCTGATGGGCACTTGGGGCCAATTAAGTAAGGTTCCAAATGCCCACCAGGCTGTATTTTACAAGTGAATTGGCCGATTGGCGGTTGCTGCCAGTGCCGCTTCCTTAAAGGCTTCGGTGTAGGTAGGATGTGCATGCGACATCCGTGCGGCATCTTCAGCAGAGGCGCGGAATTCCATCAAAGCGACGCCTTCTGCAATCATATCGGCAGCGCGGGCGCCTACGATGTGTACGCCCAGAATCTCGTCGGTTTCCTTGTGGGCCAAAACTTTCACCATGCCTTCGAGGTCCATGCTCGCGCGGGCGCGTCCGAGGGCGCGGAACGGGAATTTGCCTGGTTTGTAAGGAATACCCATTTCTTTCAATTGTTCTTCGGTATAACCCACCGCCGCTACTTCTGGCCAGGTGTACACCACGCCCGGAATCAAGTTGTAGTGGATATGCGGTTTTTGGCCCGCTATGACTTCCGCAACAAAAACGCCTTCTTCTTCGGCTTTGTGGGCCAACATCGCGCCTTTGATTACGTCGCCGATGGCATAAATGCCTGGAACATTTGTTTCGAGGTGCTCATTTACTGCAATACGGCCTTTTTCATCCAAGGAGATGCCCACTTTATCCAGTCCCAAATTGTCGGTATAAGGCTTGCGGCCCATGGCAATCAGGCAATAATCAACGTCCCAGTTGAGGGTTTTGGAAGCATCGTCGCGGCTTTGAGCCACTACTTTTACCTTGGTTTTGGAAGGTGTCACCTCCGTAACGGCATGGCGCAGGTGAAACTGCATGCCAATCGCTTTCAGGGATTTCATCAATTCGCGGCTGCAATCGCTGTCCATACCGGCAATAATGCGGTCCATGTATTCGACCACATGCACTTCGGTACCCAGGCGCGCGTACACGCTACCCAGTTCGAGGCCGATTACGCCGCCGCCGATGATGACCATGCTACCCGGCACTTTTTCGATGTTGAGCGCTTCGGTGCTGGTAATGACGCGTTTTTTATCGTAGTTAAAATTGGCAGGGACAATCGGTTTAGAGCCCGTCGCGATGATGGTGCGCTCGGTTTCCACGGTTGTTGTGCCGCCTTCTTTGGTTTGTACCTGAATGGTATTTTTATCAATAAAACTGCCATGCCCGTGGTACACGTCAATTTTATTCTTTTTCATCAAAAAATCGACGCCCTTGTTGTTTTCCAGCACCACCTCGTTCTTCCGCTTGATCATTTGCGGCATATTCACCTTCAGGTCTTTCAAATCGATGCCATGTACCGTGAATTTGTCGTGGGCATTGTGGTAATGTTCCGACGAATCGAGCAGGGCCTTGGAAGGGATGCATCCTACATTGAGGCAGGTGCCCCCGAGCACATTGTAGCGTTCGATGATGGCGGTTTTAAAGCCCAATTGGGCGCAACGAATGGCGGCTACATATCCTCCAGGACCGGAGCCAATGACGGTAACGTCGTATTTCATGATGATTTAGAATTGATATGCTATTGCAGTTTTGTGCTGCCGTAAAGGTCTTAAAAAGAACAAAAGCACCACGCATTAGTTTGCTTAATCTTCTTTTTTTGGTCCCCGACTTTTCGATTTCCAACGGTCCCGGCCGCGTCCGCCTGTGCGTGGCGGCACATTGCCATCGCCCGAAGTAGGCGGTTGGTCCGTTTTAGGCTTTTGGTCTGGTCTTGGCGGCTGTTCGGCCCTTGGTTTTTGATCGGGACGGGGCGGCTGTTCAGGTCTTGGTCTTTGTTCAGGCCGCGGTGTTTGCTCCGATCTTGGTTTTTGTTCCGGGCGTGGCGGGCGTTCTGGACGTTCAGGCCGCGGCGGACGTGGTTGTTGCGGTTGTTGCGGACGTGGTTCGCTTTTTTCAGCACCAGCCTCGTTTTTTTGCTGGGGCCGGGGTTGTTCTGGTCGACGATTTCCGGGTTGGTTGGGTCTATTTGCGGGTTTTGGGCCGTCATTTTGCGGGCGTGGGCCTTCGGGGCGGCCTTCAGGTCGGCCTTGTGGGCGTTGCTGGCCACTGCGTTGGTCGCGGCGCTGATCGGGCCGTCCGGGCGGGCGTTTGTCTGGTACTGCTTTTGCACTTTCTTCTTTGGCCACTTTTTCAACAGCAGCGGCAGCAGATTGTGAGCGGTCGCGGTTTTTGCTTTTCTTTTTCTTCTTTTTCTTGCGTTTTTCGAGCGGCAGTTCAAGCACGTCGTTTACGCTGTCGTAATCTGGTTCTTCTTCTTCCGGTTCCTCGTCTTTTGGCGGCGTTTTGGATAAAATATCTTCCAGGCTTACGGGTAATTCGCCTTTTTTAATCAAATCAAGGGCATCCCACACCTGATCGACGTGCAGCGGGAAAAATTTACCCCGGTTTTCGGCATAAGTATAAAACATGAGGCGTTTGAACACATCTGTTTTTACCAAAATGGCCATCCCGGCGGAGGTTTTCATCCGTTCGGCGCGGTCCGGGAAATCTTCCAGCGCGTCGATATAGGTATCGAGTTCGTAATTGAGGCAGCATTTGAGACGGCCGCACATACCCGACAATTTGGTTTGGTTGATAGCCAGATTCTGGAAGCGCGCAGCTGCTGTATTGACACTTTTGAATTCGGTCAACCAGGTAGAGCAGCACAATTCGCGGCCGCAGTTGCCCAATCCGCCGATGCGGGCCGATTCCTGACGGGCGCCAATTTGCCGCATTTCAATTTTAACCTTGAATTCGCGGGCGTATTCGCGGATGAGTTCGCGGAAATCGACGCGACCATCGGCCGTGTAGTAAAACGTGCATTTGCGGCCATCGCCCTGAAATTCCACATCACCCACCTTCATATCGAGGTCGAGTGCGCGTGAAATTGCGCGGGCTTGCACCATCACGGCTTTTTCCTGGTTGCGCACTTCCACGAGGCGTTCGAGGTCGCGTTCATGGGCTTTGCGCACAACAGTTTGCAGGCGGGCATCGGGGCGTACGCGTTTGCGTTTCATTTGCAGGCGCACCAATTCGCCGGAAAGCGAAATTTTACCCACATCATAGCCGCCGGTGGACGATTCGACAATCACCCAATCGCCGGTCGTAGCGCGGGTAAAGGGCGGGTTTTTGAAAAATTCCTTGCGGGAGCCATTTTTAAAGCTGACTTCCACATTTTCATAGGGATTTGGGTCGCGGATACCGAGTGCGGTAATCCAATCGTATGTATTATGCCGGTTACAACCACCTGAGGCGCAACCGCCGTTGCTTTTACAGCCACTTACGGCGCCAGGTGTTGAATCTTTACCGGTTGAACAAGAACAACCTACACAAGCCATATATTTAGGTTTGTCGTTTTATAAATATGAATAGAAGTAGTGTTCACGCGCTTTTCATAATTTGGTGTAGTTGAATGGAGGTATCCAAAAACAGAATTTTCGGATTGGCATTACGCTCAACATAGTACACATTATCGTTGAAAAGAGCCGTCACTCTGATGATTTTCTCAAAATCGAGCACTTTCGACATGTTTTGGGCGGTAATCAGCTCTTGCGGGCGCAGGCGCAGGGTATCCGCGCCGGTGAGTCCAAAAGCCATAAGTTCGCGCAAAAAATGCAGTCCATACTGTAAAAACTGTTTCTGGTTTTCGCGGCCGAGTTTGGCAAAATTGTCGGTCCATTTTACAAGTTCCGGACCATTTCCTTTCCAGCATTTGCGCAGCCAGTCGAGTAAGAGGGTCGCATCGTCATTATCGGGGTTTTCGGCAATGGTGCGGGCCAAGTGGTAATCGCCCCCAGCCAGAAACGCAATTTGCCGGGCACGCTCAGGTGCCGTGTCCATGTGTGCCACTAAAGCATTGGCCACTTCATCGTCCGAAAGCGTATCGGTTTTGATGAGTTGGCAACGAGAAAGGATGGTATTGAGTATTTGGTCCTGATTTTCGGCCACCAACAGGAAAATCGTTTGTTCCGGTGGCTCTTCAATGAGTTTCAGGAGCCGGTTGCCTTCTTTGCCTAAATATTCAGGCAGCCACATCAGCAGGATTTTATACCGGCCTTCGAAGGCTTTAAGGCTTAGTTTTTTCAGAATGGCGTTGCATTCATCTTTATTGATATTGCCCTGTTTGTTTTCGGCACCGAGGCGTTGCAACCAGGTATTGGCATCAAAATAAGGACTTTCCTTCAGTGCAGTGCGCCATTGTTTCAAAAAATCGGTGCTCACCGCGTTGGCGCCGATGCTGGGAAACGAGAAATGAATATCCGGATGGGTAAAATGGGCGGCTTTCCGACAGGCATTGCACACGCCGCAGGAATCGAATTCGCCCGGTTGTTCGCATTGCAAGAGTTGGGCAAATGCCGTTGCCAAGGCCAAACTACCGCCGCCGGTTGCGCCCAAAAACAACAACGCATGCGGAACCCGCTCGCTGTGTCGCAGCTGCAAAAGAAAACCCTTGGTGCGGGCTTGACCAATGACGTCGGATAGTTGCATAACGCAAAGTTGTAAATGCGCCCAACGGGAAGGTTGCGGGAAATGCAAGAAAAGGCAGGCGCAATGGCAGGAGCGTTGTAAACACGCTGTTATGCAGGATCTTTTTTGATCAATGCAGGAAAAGGGGTTAAACTTTCCCTATTGCTCCCGTTTTTTAAAGCGCCTGTGCAAAAGGCTTTGTTGTGCGCTGAACGCCAACCTGCTTATATATTCCTGGAGTTGTACTTATTTTGCTTGTAGGCTGGATAGAAAAACAGCCATACGGTATTCATCAAAAAGAAATCCTTACATCCGTTCATTACGGCGCCGCTGCTGCAAATCGTCTCTCGCTACCTGTCCGTTCAACAAATGAATTGTGCAAAGGTAAATAATTGTGATTAAAGTAGGTAGGTTAAAAATGTACGCAAAATTATGGGTGGTGCACGTTGAATCGAGCAAAAATCCGAATAAAAATCCGCCGATCCGTTTATAATCCAAACGAATGGCTATTTTCGCCCAATCCTTTCGTTTTTACTTGTAATATGATGTTGATATCGGGTTTCTCTTTTCCTTGGATTTCCAAGCGCTTGTTTTTGTTGTTTTTGCCGCTTTTTTGTTTGTCGGCTGTATTATTTCAGGCCTGCGCTGGCCATGATGCACCACCGCGGCTTTTAATTTTTTCTAAAACAGCCGCTTATCGCCATTCCAGCATTCCGGCGGGTGTTGCGGCCTTGCGCAAACTATGCCGCGAAAACGGGATGGTCATGGATACCACCGAAGACGCAACAGCCTTTACCGAAGAAAATCTGAAGCGCTACCATGCCGTTATTTTCCTGAATACCACCGGCGATGTGCTCGATCCGAAGCAGGAAAATGCTTTTGAACGCTATATCCAAGCGGGCGGCGGTTATGTGGGCATCCACTCCGCGACGGATACCGAATACGGCTGGAAATGGTACGGCGGTTTGTCGGGCGCTTACTTTAATGGCCATCCGGAAATACAAGATGTTCAAGTACAAGTGCTTGACCACCAACATCCTGCTACCAAAAACATCCCTGGAAATACCTGGAACCGCCGCGATGAATGGTATAACTATAAGGAATTCAACCCCAATGTGCAGGTGTTGCTGTCGCTGGATGAATCGTCTTACAAAGGCGGCACCATGTGTACGGAAAATCACAAACCCGATTGCCACCCCATTGCCTGGTGCCACGAATACGATGGCGGCCGCGCATTTTACACGGGCATGGGCCATACCGCCGAATCTTATGAGGAACCGGGCTATTTGCAACACCTGCTGGGCGGTATCAAATACGCAATCCGCAAAAAACGCCTGAATTATGCAGATTGTCGCACTGCCGCGCTGCCC
>CAIVGO010000462.1 GCA_903905445.1 uncultured Bacteroidota bacterium | reverse complement strand
GTAATTGAGCAAGGTGTCAAATCCAGCCTGGGCCTGGGCAGGGACAGCCGCCAGCAAACACCACAAGACAAAAAAGATTTGACAGCCGAATTTTTTCATACCTTATAAGATGATTCCGGCACCCTCGATATTCACCGGAGACGTGTAAATGGTACTGCTTATGTTGACGGCACTAAAGGCTGCTTGCATGGCTTTTCCGGCTTTTTCGGCAATAAAAGCGCCTTTACACAGGGCAAAAACGGAAGGACCTGCCCCGGAAATACTGCTGCCCAAGGCACCGTGCGCCAATGCCGCTGCTTTTACGGCATGAAAACCGGGAATGAGTCCTGCGCGCTGCGGCTCAATGATGACATCTTGCAAACTCCGGCCAATCAAGTCGTAATCATCGGTGTATAAAGCACTTACAAAAGCGGCAATGTTGGCGCTTTGTTCAATATAGGTTTTGAGCGGCACTTCCGGACGTAAAATGGCGCGTGCCGTTTTGGTCAACATTTCGAGTTGGGGATGTACTACAACGGTGTACAGCGCGGGCGGAACCGGAAATTGAACAATATCAAAGGTGTGGTTATCCCGGATGAGCACGATGCCGCCCAACAAGGAGGGCGCCACATTATCGGCATGCAAACCACCCGAGGCGATTTGCTCGCCCATACAGGCAAACGGCAAGAGTTCTTTTTTGGATAAACCGGCATCCAGCAGGGCATTTACAGCCATTACGCCCGCAACGGCGCTGGCAGCACTGCTCCCTAATCCACTTCCGGAAGGCATTTTTTTGTGAATTTCCAGTTCGATGCCCATGTCGGTAGCGCCCAAATGCTCCAATAAACGCAGGGCAGCCAAACCGGCGGTGTTTAATTCAATATCGGTGGGCAAGCCAGTTGCGCCGCGAATTTCTGTAATGCGCAAACCTGGCGTGGAACTATGCCTTGCCACCACCTGATCGCCAGGTCGCTGGATACACAGGCCCATGATATCGAAGCCGATGCCGATATTGCCAATGGAGGCGGGTGCAAATGCTTTGACTTCCAATTACTTAAGAATTTTAAACTATGAAATGCCCAATTCAGGATTGGCTCCCGGAATACCCTTGTAGTAATTCCAGATATGCGCCAGGTCGGCCGCTTCATCGCCGGTAACATGAAACAAAACCGGGTCAAAAAACACTTCTTTGGTGCCCCAGTTGAAGGTACACAAGCAAATAGGAACTTCGGCCAGGCGGGCAATGTGGTAAAACCCGGTTTTGAATTTATCTACTTTGGCGCGTTTGCCCTCGGGTGCGATCACTAAGTGCATGCGTGCATTTTGTTTGAACGCCTCTACTGTAGCGGCTACAAAATTGTGGTTTTTGCTCCGGTCAACCGGAATGCCACCCCACCAGCGAAATAAAATACCGAAAGGCCAGCGGAAAAGGGTGTGTTTGCCAACATAATTTGCATTAAACTTGCCAGCGCTGTTCACTAACACCCCCACTGGAAAATCGAAATTGGAGGTATGCGGTGCCACCGCAATCACCACTTTGGGAATGTCAGAAGGGTATTTACCCGTTATTTTCCAGCCCCAAAGGCGTAAAATCAATGCAGAAATCGCAGAAAGCATAAAATTTCAGTTTCAATTCAGCAAATATACTGGACGCTACCGTTGATCACGCGCAACCAGCAGGGCAACGTTTTCGATATGATGCGTGTGTGGAAACATATCGACCGGTTGCGCCTTCAAGGTATGGTATTTTTCTGATAGCAATTGCAAATCACGCGCTTGGGTAGCAGGATTGCAACTCACATATACGATG
>CAIVGO010000461.1 GCA_903905445.1 uncultured Bacteroidota bacterium | reverse complement strand
TCCAGCGAATAGAAGGACCGGCCCCGGTACCAGCAGTGTTGGCCTCCAGGTTGCCAGCCACACTAATCCAATCTTCACCGCCATTCAAACTCCGCCATATACTATAGGTGTTATAATTGGAGTACACCAAAGTGACATCATCTCCATGGTCGGGATCGACTGCAATACAGGAAATATAGCCGTTGGTGATGGAGATCGGCGATTGCAGGGTAACGATGGCAGGCGTTCCGGTGTGCGCGTTGTCAATCCGGCTAAACACATTCGCAGAAGAACCCAAGTACACCCGGTGTGCCGGATTATTTGTAGAAACCGCCAAACAACTATACGACCCGCCATTGGCAGGCAACAGATCGTTAAATTTATTCCAGCCCGTTGCAATACTATCCCAAACGCCATTTAAAGGCAGCACATTTAAATCATCCTGGCGGTAAAACGCTTTCCCGGCGGGCAAATACAGGATTTGTTGGTCCGTCGGATCAAGGCACAAGGGATTGATAAACTGATAATCCGACTTAACCGGACCGATGGGGTCAATGCGCGAAAAAGCCGTCACCTGGCCCGCAGCATCAATGGCACACTTGGCCACCCTGCCCTGTTGGATCGACAAAATATAATAGGGTTTGCCATCCGGAATGGCCCCGAAAGCACCATCGCCATTTACCGTTTGATTCCAGGGCGCCAGCGGGTCAATGCTGTTGACGATAAAATTGCCGTTGTCCTGTAATCCACCAATCAACGTGGGATCATTGGCAGTGCCTTTGTCCAAAATAGCCGTGTAAAACTGCGTCGTTTGGTAGCCCCGGTTAAGCGATGACCAAGTGACAGAGGCCGCGTTGCTGTTTTCAGTACGGTGTATTCCGCCATCGCTGGCAGAAATCATCACCACCGGGTTGGAAGGCAAAAACAGAAAATCGTGTTGATCCGGGTGGTGGTTGTCATAGATTTCAAAAAATGGCAAATAGGTACTCGGCTTATAACCACCAATTTGCACGGTATTATTAGGCGTAGTAAATCCATCCGTAGAACGGTAAATATTCGTACCGCCGATAAATACATGATTGGTTCCGGGTTGCACTTTTACCACCAGGTCATATCCGCCCTGACAGGCAAAACGATCAAATTCGGTGCCCGTATTGGGCAAATTAGCGGATAAATCCTGCCAAACACCGTTCGCGCCCGTACCATCGCCGCCGAGGTAAGTATATTTCCATAAACTGCTCCAATCGTCGCTATCGATATAGTTGTTATAATGCCCCGAGCCTGGGGTATTGCCCAGAAAGTACACTTCATTTTCATTATTCGGGTTAATCCCGATGACAAAACGGTTGTAAGTATCCGGGAAAGCCACCGTAGGCGAAATATTCACCCAGGACGTGCCATTAACGCTGCGCCAAATGCCCTTTTGCGGACCATCGCTGCTTAAAGTAGCGTATAGAGTGCCCGAAGAGGTCGTGGCAACATCCGTATAATAAGAATAGTTGCTGGTATTACCACCGCGCACCGCTGTCCAGGCCGAACCACCATTGGAGCTACGGTAAATTGCGCCCAAAGTGGCCATGTACACCACATTCAACGAATCGGTTACGCCGGTAATGGTGCGCCAGCCGCTTTGGTAAAACGTGGAAAAGGTTTGAGGATTACCCCCTGCGGTAGAAGAAAGTGGCAACCAGGTATTTCCGCTGTCAATACTTTTAAACATGCCATCGCCCAGGTAAAAGGATTCACCGCCAGATGCTGAAGTCCCATAGATTTCGCCCGACAAATAGTACCAAGTATTGGTTTTGCCCGGACGGGTATCCTGCACAATACTCACACAACCCGGATGGGCGTTGAGCGGCGTTTTGCGCGTCCAGCTTTGGCCGCCGTCTTCACTGAGCCAAACGCCACCGGAAACGCCACCCGCCAAAATTCTGTTTTCATTGGTAACGTCTATCGCCAAGGCCCGGGTGCGCCCGCCCAGGTTCCAGGGACCGCGGCTTACCCAGGGGCCATTTGAGCGATCAGAGACAGCGCGGGGCAAACCCGCTGCAAACCATTGTTCCTGAAAAGAAATGCCCTTCGGAATAAGGCCGGTGGCGGGGTCGGCGAGCATTTGTAGTTCCCAGGCTTTGCGCAGGGCTGGATTTTCTTCGTTTTCGCCGCCAGGCATTTTCATTTCAGAAGCAGCCCAATTTTTACTAAAAAGGACAAATGCTGCGATACAAAAGATGGATCCAAGCATTAAACTGGCATAAAGCAGGGTATTTTTTTTCATAATGGTACATTTTGGCCGACAAGTTAAACCAGCAACTTAGATTTGTCCAAACAAAAAAGAAGAACATGTTGAGAAATGCCCTATTTGTTTTGGGATTCAGTATTTTCGGGCAAATAGCCCACGCACAAAGCACCTGTACTGGCAGCGGACGTTTTGTGGATACCGTGTTTTCCTGCGTGCAAGTGCAAAAAGATATTCAATATGGCACGGGCGTATTTGATTGGAGTTGGGGGAATTTGTTGTGTCTCAACCTGAACGCCCCACCCTATCAAACCCAATTGCCCTTGCGGCTGGATTGGTACGAACCCTGCGGCGACACCCTGGCCGTTCGTCCGCTGGTCATTGCCATACACGGGGGCGGCTGGGCGGAGGGTGATAAAAACGACCTGGCTGCACTTTGCACCGATTTGGCCAAACGCGGCTATGTGGTGGCCAGCATCAATTACCGGCTTTCCCTCCCTTCCAATTTATTGTGCTGGGACCTCGATGTAGACTCGGTGCGGATGATGCGCGCCGTATTTCGGGCCATTCAGGATGCGAAAGCCAGTGTACGGTATTTTCGGGCAAATGCAGACACTTATCGCATTGATACTTGCAATATTTTCACCCTGGGCGTGAGTGCGGGCGCTTTTACGGCCTTGGGTGTGGCCTATTTAAATCAGGAAAACGAGCGCATGGGCGCCTGCGGATTGCAGACCCAATACGACGCCTGGTTTGGCAACTGGATTTGTCCGGATATGGGCAGCATTGAAGGCAAGGGCGGCAATCCAGGGTTTTCGTCCAGCGTACGCGCGGTGGTCAACTTGAGTGGCGGCCTTTTTGATTTGAGCTGGATCGATGGCCCGGCGGATCCGCCCTTATTAACCTTTCACGGCACAGCCGATGATGTGGTGCCGTATGGGTATGGCTGTGTGGTTCAAAATGCGATTAATTTAAATATATTCCACAAGTGTATTCATGAAAGTTCGGCGAATGTGTTGCAAGATTTTGCCGAAAACCGCGGCGTGGATGCGCAATTAATCACTTTTCCGGGTGGCGGGCATGGGTACACGGCTGCTGAAATAGCGACCATACAACAGGAAATCCCGCCTTTCCTGTGCGCGCGCATGAAGGGTACGGTTGCAGCGTATGCGCCTGAAGAACCCGTGAGAAGTGTATTCCCAAACCCGGTTTCGGATGATTTACAAATCGTGGGGTTCCAAGCGGGTGATCGGGTACAATTATTTGATTTACAAGGGCGTATGGTGCTTTCGGGCAATACGGGTGTGGTTGATTGCAGGGGTTTGGGGGCAGGGTTGTATGTTTGGCGGGTGGGGAATTGGGGTGGGAAAGTGGTGAAGTATTGAGAAAAAAAGGCGGTTGCTTGATCACAACTGCCTTTTTGTTTGGTAACACTTGCACGCTAAAATATGAAAAGCGTAAAAAAGGCAAAAACCTAAAACGTGGCATCCCTGGCTAG
>CAIVGO010000460.1 GCA_903905445.1 uncultured Bacteroidota bacterium | reverse complement strand
TTTATCCTGGATGCTTGTCAGTCGGCCGGTGCGCTGGATCAGGTGATTGCGTCGCGGGGTGCGGCCGAAGAAAAAGCCATTGCCCAACTTGCCCGTTCTACCGGTACCCATTGGCTGACCGCTTCAGGAAGTGCCCAATTTGCTTCCGAGTTTGCCCAATTGGGGCATGGCGCCTTTACCTATTGTTTGCTGGAGGCCTTCAAAGGCGCTGGCGATACCGGCGATAAAAAACTGACGGTGAAGGAGTTGGATGCTTATTTGCAGGAAAAAGTACCCGATGTTACAGCGCGGTATAAAGGTTCGCCGCAGTATCCTTCGAGTTATGGGTATGGGCAGGATTTTCCGATTATTACGATTTTGCGTTAAATGCTCACCCAAACACCATATACAACAACATCAAAAACACCAGCAGCAACAAGATCGGCATCCAGATGCGCAGTACACTGAATCGAGCCTGGGGTTTGTTTTCATCCGCTTCTTCCGTCGCCAATACGGTCTTTTTTTGCCGATCAATAATGGTCACATAGATAAAACAGCAAAAATTGATCGCCAGCGTGAGCATCAAAAAGATATACGCTAAGTTCATCGAATCGGTGGCTGGTGAAATTTGCACCAGGTTGATCGAGTACGCCACCGTAGCCAGGAAGGAGGTGATGATGAGTTCGCCGACCTCCTCAAAACTGGCTTTATGGAAAAACAACATAAAAATGGGCAGGGCGCTGAACATTAAAAAAGGCAAAATAATCAGGATGATCGCGCCCCAGGGCTGCCGTGCCACACCCAAGTGTACATTCAAACTTTTATAGTTTTCGAGATACTTTGCTTTGTCGTCTGGATCGAAGGTCACTTTATCCAACGAGCCAAGGGCATTGGATAATTGGTTATCGAGGGTAACAAAATACTCCTGCGTATCCCAGTCATTAAACTCGAAATCCTTTATTTTATCGTTGATTTGCAAGCGGCTATAATCAAAACTGATCCTGATTTTGTTGCTCGAACTCAGCGCCGCAATAGGAATTTTTAGTTCATGCCGGTCGAACGGAAACTTGAACGACTTAAAATTGCCCAAAAACTTTCCACTGATGCGGTAGATGCGCACCACGTAATTGCTGTCTTTTTCTTCGGCAATCAGGTAACGGTTGGCCTCTTCGGAACTGATGTTGCTAAAGTCGATATAGCCTTCTTTTTTAATATATTGCGAATCGGCAATCACCCAATACAACAGGTTGCAATCGAAGGTGTTTTTGCGCACATCAATGTCGTTGATGTCAATAACGTCGATACCGACCCGCAGGTTGGCAATGGGTTCGCCGTAGGTATTAATTTGCGTGGGACAACTGCGCGTTTTGCCACCGTGAATTTGGTCAAAACTGGGGTCTTTGCGCTGAATGAGTAAGTTGTCAAACTCGAATAAATCGTCGTTGTGCGATATTTTTCGGTTTTTCAGCCCCTTGAAATACCCCATTAATTGCGCCCGGCTGGTACAATTTTCCCGCAGGGCAATTTCAAAAATATGCATCGCATCATAGCAGCGGCGCAGGTTGTTGTCCGCCTGTCCTTCTTTTTTCGGGTCGCGGTTGTGGAACGGTTTTGCAAATCGTTTTTTAATTTCCTGTTTATCGCGGTACACTTTTTCGGGCAAAGCCTCCTCGGCAGCGGCGTAACGAATAAACGTATGGCCTTTTTCCCGCGAAATTTTTTCCAATTCCTGGTCGGTCAGGTCGGTCGAAATGCCCACAAATGTTTTGGGCGGCAACTTGCTGCGTTCCAGAAAGCGCATGATGGAGTCGCCATAACCGGTGTGGGTATTGAGCAGGATAATTTCGGGCTCCGGTTTTTCAAGCATGCGTTGCAGGTACCGTTCCATCACCACCACCGAATCTTTGGGCACTTCCCGGTTGAGCACATAACTGCGTTGCCAAAGGCACACCGAATCGTACTGAATGTTGTTGTTGTTAAGGCTTTCCAGGAATAAATTGTGCAATAAGTAGTCACATTCCGTTACAAAACCGACCGACTTTTTTTTCAGCACTTTATCAATAAACTGGACGCAGTAATTGGGTTGCGGATCGTTGGGCTGCAAGAAAAGTGCATTTTCGCCAAAATCAAGGCGATTTTGGTCGGCGCTCATCGACATGACGGGCAATTGATTGCGAATAATCGGCGCGGCCAGCCGAATATACTTGCCCCAGGTATTGTCAATGACCAGGTAAATATTGGTGTCCTGGACAATTGATTGATAGAGTTGCGGGATCGTATCCGCATTATAATCGCACTGATAGGTTTTCAGGCGGAATTCGACGGGATAAGGCTTGGGCGATTGTTGTGCATTGATGCGTTGGAGGTAGGTTTCGAGCGCAACGATGTACAGCGAATCTAGGTAATTATTGGCGCTGTCTTTGGCGGCGTTCAGGTAATTGAAGCCGATATAAGCCACATATTTGACAGGCCTGGAAAAAGGCGAACGGACACAGGCAGTGTGTACTGTAAAAAACAGTACGGACAGGGCAAAAATGACGTTTTTCATATTGGCGGCGGGCCGGATTGGTATGTTGCGCGCCAAAAATACGAATAGACTTGATTAATTCCACACAAAAGTGCCCACACTTCCTGCCGCCAAAGTGGTCACAATCCATTTTCCATTACAATTGATATTGAAGGATTCCAGGGCATTTCCTTCATTTACAACAATCAGCACTTTTTTGCCATCGGGTGTTTTAAAGGCTGCATTGCTCAATTGTCCGCTGATGTTGCTGCCCAGGCGTACCGAACCGGCTGGAACAAAGCGGGATGCATGGGCAATAATGTAGTAGCTCACGTTGCGTTTGATGTTGGTGCCGTCTATGGTGAGTGCGCCTTTGCATTGCGAGCATCCACCGGGGGTATGCAGGCTGTAGGTGGCATTGTTGGCGAGGTTCCATTCGAGGGCAACCTTGCTCCAGTTGCGCATGGAGCCGATGATTACATTTTTAAGGTGCCATTTTAAATCTCCGGCAAAGTCGCTGGTAGATCCCGTCCATTGCTCGGTGAAGTACAAATTGCGGTCGGGATGGGCATCGTGTACCTGCGACAAAGCGCTGATATCGCCGTTGTATAAGTGAAATGCCGAGCCATCGACAAATGCTTTGGCGGCGGGGTCATTCAAAATGGCAATCGGATAGCCCGGATTGTCGCAATTATGGTCCCAAACAATAATTTTGGTGGTAATGCCCGCTGCCTGAAACGCGGGGCCTAAGTGATTTTTGATAAAATCGGCCTGTTGGGCAGCGGACATGACCATGCTGGGGTTATTGCCGCCGTGTTGCGGCTCATTCTGTGGCGTAATGGCATCGATGCGAATCCCCTGCGCCTGCATGCCCTGGATGTATTTTACAAAATACTGGGCATACACACTATAATATTGTGTTTTTAAACTGCCGCCGATGCTGCTACCATTGTCTTTCATCCACACCGGCGCACTCCAGGGAGAACCCAGGATTTTAATGTCCGGGTTGATGGCTAAGATAGATTTCAAAATCGGAATTAGGTGTACGGCATCTTTTGCGAGGCTAAATTGCTGCAAATTTGGATCGGTTTGGCCCGCTGGCAGGTCATTGTAACTAAACACCGAGGCATCCAAATCAGAAGCGCCAATGCTCACCCGGAGGTAATTGATACCGATATTATTCCCGGTGCGCCCAAACAATTCCTGCAACAAAGCCGCCTTGCTGGTAGCCTCCAACTGGTTAATCAGGTAGGCGCTTCCGCCCGTCAGCGTATAACCAAAACCATCTATGGTTTGGAAAATCTGTGCGGTATCAATAATAATCGATGCAAATCGATCATCCCTGCCCGATGCAAACGCTAAAGTCCGGTTATACAACAAATTAACCTGATCGGGCGTAGTGATCCAGGCATTTACCGGGTACGTTGGTGTCGGATCAACCGGCTCCTCTGTGGGCTCCACGCAGGTAAGACAACCTAAGAAAGCCAATAAAATCAACAACATAGAATACCCGAAAAAACGCTCGTTTTTCATAAAAAGGATTGAAAGTACATGAATAAAACACCCGCGCAGCCCTTAATAGCCCGGATTTTGGGTCAATTTAGTGTTTTTATCCAATTCTGCCTGCGGAATAGGCCACACTAAACGATTGGGTGTCACATTGTAGCCCAAATTTTCTTTATTAGGGCCTACCGCTGCATTCATTACGGCAATTGCGCGACCCGTGCGCTTCAAATCATGCCAGCGTATGCCCTCATACGCCAGTTCGAGACGGCGTTCTTTTTCAATGGCCAAACGCATATCGGCCTGGTTGGCAGCCGTTGTATTGGGCAGGTTGACGCGTGTACGAATTTGGTTCACCAAGGTAGCAGCCCCCACTACATCGTTCAATTCATTGAGCGCTTCTGCTTTCAAAAGCAGGATATCGGCTAAACGAATGAAAATGTAGTTTTGATTGCTTCCTTCGGTAAAATTACGGTACTTGTTGATAAACGGGTATTTATTCTGTGGCCAGTGGCTATCCGACCATTTACCGGTCACATCTAAAAATACCATCGAGGCATTTTTGCGTTTGGTGTCGTTGGCTTCATCAAAAGCAAAAGCAAGGTCGTTGGAAGGCAAATTGAACTTTTTCCAATCCAGTCCGCGGAAAATCTTGGTGCCCCAGTTCCCATCGGTTACCCCGCCATTGTAATTGATTTCAAAAATAGCCTCTGCGCTGTTTTCGTGTTGATTGTCCCACAAATGGTCGTAATCGGCCAATAAACTGTAGCCGCCTGCCACAACCGCATCGCAATACTGGTTTACTTTGTTCCAGTCGTGTGGTTCCTGGGTAGCATATACTTTTGCCAACATGGCATTGGCAGCGCCTTTGGTGACAAAACCTTTGTTGGGCGCGGTGGCTTTTACCTTGGCCAAGGCGGTTTCCAGGTCGGCAATAATTTGTTGGTACACTTCAGCGGTCGTATTCCGGGCCGGGAAAATAATGCTGTAAATGGCATCCAAGTTGGCCGCGCTAATGGTTTTTACCTCTTTTAATTGAAGCGGCACATCGCCCCAAAGTTGCACCAGTTGGAAATACATGAACGCCCGAATGAAGGAGGCTTCTCCAATAATTTCCGATTTCCGATCGGCAGAAAGTGCCGGATCATTCACTGCATTCACATTGTTGATGATGGTATTGGTTTTACCAATGGTGGAATACAAATAGGCCCAGTCGCGGCTCACATTGGAGTTGGTCGCATCCAGTTTGTATTCGTCAATCTGGAAATTAGACGGATTGTCGCCACCTGCGTATGCGTCGTCCGATTGTGCATCGCCATTGACAAAATAATCGAGTTGGTAGTACTCGTTTTTAAAATCCGAATACGCGCCAGCCAAAGCGGCTTCCACTTCGGAGGCCGATTTGTAATAAATGGAATCGGCGCTGGTATTGGTCACGGCAATGCTTTGCGATTCTGGCTCGAGGTCCAGAAATTTTTCGCAAGACTGAAGCACGCTGAGTGCTGCCAAAAGAAAGAGAAAGACGTATTTTTTCATCAGAATTGCTTTTTAAAATTCAACATTTGCACCTACCGTAAGCGTTCGGGCCTGCGGGTAAGTGCCATAATCGATACCCAATTCGGTTGCACTGCTGCCAAATGCGTTTACTTCCGGATCAAAACCGCTGTATTTTGTAAACGTAAGCAGGTTTTGTGCCGTTGCATACACCGATAGTTTTTCGATGCCTGCGCGTTTGAGGCGGGTTGGGTTGAACAGATACGACAGGGTGATGGCTTTTAAGCGCACATACGAGCCATCTTCAATGAACCGGGTCGAGTTGCGCACATTATCCACTTTGCCGCCACCAATTGCCCGCGGAATATCGGTATTGCGGTTTTGAGGTGTCCAGCGGCGTAAAACGGCCGTCGATTGGTTTTTGCTATCAAACATACCTTCCAAGTCTATCCGCGTTGCATTGTACACATCATTGCCATAACTGCCCTGGAAAAAAAAGTTCAAATCAAAACGTTTCCAGCTCAGGCTATTCGTCAGGCCAAATATAAACTTAGGTTGCGCATTGCCGATAATGGTACGGTCGCCGGGGTCAAAAATGCCGTTATTATTGACGTCTTTGTAGTTCAAATCGCCTGTTTCGGCATTTACGCCTTCGGATACATACCCAAAGAAACTACCCAGCGGAAGGCCTTCTTTTACGATGGCGACTTCCTGGTTGTTGCTGTAAATGCGGCCAAAGTAATACACATCGGTGTACTGCAAGTCGACCACCTTATTGCGGTTGAAAGAGATGTTAAAATCAGTGTTCCAGCGCAATTTGCCAACGGTATTTACGGTAGAAAGGGAAATGTCGATGCCCTTGTTTTCTATTTTGCCGGCATTGGTCTGAATAGACGTAATAGGCAGGGAGTTCGA
>CAIVGO010000459.1 GCA_903905445.1 uncultured Bacteroidota bacterium | reverse complement strand
TCGTATTGAGCAAACGGTCGTTGCCATGCACCAGGTGGATGTCAATTTCGTCGCCTTTGAGGTCTTTATAGTCTTTGGGAACGATTTGTCGTTTCATTTCGGCGAGTGATCCTGCTACTTCCACGCCGGTTGGACCGCCACCGACGATTACGATGTCGAGCAGGCGTTGTTTGGCGCCTTCTTCTTCGCTGGTGATCGCTTTTTCATAATCGTCAAAAATGGAATTGCGCAAAAACAGGGCTTCACTGACCGATTTCATCGGGATGGCGTTCGATTTGATCTTTTCATTGCCAAACCAGTTGGTATCGGCCCCGATGGCAACCACCAAGTAATCGTAACGCAAGGCGCCTACGCTGGTATGCACCAATTGATGGTCGGGTTCCACGGACTTTATTTCCGCGATGCGCACGAACACATTGGGCGTTTTTTGAAATAATTTACGAAAAGGGAACACGATGCTCGACGGTTCCAATCCCGCCATCGCGACCTGGTAAAACAAGGGCTGAAACTGGTGGTAGTTGTTTTTGTCGACCAACACGACCTGGTAGGGTTGGTTACTTAATTTGCGGGCAAGGGTGAGTCCGGCAAAACCGCCGCCCAGGATTACCACGCGGGGGAGATTTGAATCAGGAATATTGAATTGCATAACAAGGGCTTTGAAAGAAAACAGGCTTTAATACCTGTCTGATGTAGTTTCCTTTCTTAAAACAGCCCGCAACCCCAATAGTTTTTAATGCCTTATAAAATTTTCAGAAAAAAATGAAAGTTATGGCGTCATGGCTAAATACACGCCGTTGGTCCAGCCAAATCCGTCTTGATTTGGGTATTCGCCCCCGCCGGCTTGGGTATTCAAGTCTGCCACGTTGTACTTTTCCATCATTTTGCCTGTTTCGGCGTAGGTTTTTTCATTCTGGGCGGTCCAATTGGTTCGGATGGTTTCGGCTAATTCAAGGTGGCCATATTTCAACAGCCCTTGATAAGTGATCCATTGCAAGGGGGCCCAGCCATTGGGTGCGTCCCATTGTTGACCGGTGTACATAAGGGTCGTTGTTAAGCCGCCAGGGTGCAGGAAAAGCGTATCAACCATGGCAGCGACGCTTTCGGCTTGTTCTTCGCTGGCGATGTTGAAAAATAAGGGAAAAACAGCGGCTAAGGTGAAACGCTCGGTATGTTCGTTTTGTATAAAATCATAATCGAAGTAAAATCCTTCTCCTTCCGACCAGCAGTATTGTTGAATGGCTTGTTGGCGGGCGGCAATTTTTTGGGCAAGTTCCGCTGTTCGGGCTTGATCGTCCGCAAGTTCCGCCGCTGTTTGCAGGATTTGCTCCAACTTTAGCAACAAACAATTGAGGTCTACCGGGATGAGATCGGTGGTGTGGATGGTGGCCATATCTTGCGGGTCCTTGAACCAGCGGCTGCTAAAATCCCAGCCCGACTCGGCGGCGGCCCGGATATGGCGGTATAACTCGGCGGCAGGTAAACTGGCGCGGTGGGCAACTTCTGTATCTTCCATAAATGCTTCCGGGCGCGGGGTGTCCAAGGCATCCCAATACCGGTTGAGCACGGCGCCATCGGGCAGGGTCACGGCACGGTCGCCCTGCATCCAAAAGGCATATTCTTTTTCGAGTTGTGGGCGATATTGTAACAGGATCGATTCCCCTTTTACCTCGGCGAGTAATTCGACCATTAAGGCAAAAAAGGGCGGTTGGGAGCGGCCGAGGTAATAGGTGCGGTTGCCGTTGGGGATAAAGCCCAGTAGATCAATCAAATAGGCAAAGTTTTGCACCATTTGTTCGATCATGTCGAGGCGACCGGATTTTTTTAATCCGAGCATCGTAAAGTAACTATCCCAGTAATAGATTTCCCGAAACCGTCCGCCGGGGGCCACGTAAGGGTGGGGGAGCGGAACCAGGGTGCCTCCAATAGCGTCGGGTTGTCGGGTAAGGACCGGCCAAAGTTGTTGCAGGTGGGCTTGAATGGATCGTTGCGCCGAATCATACCCGGTATCGGGCGTGGTGGGCAGCTCAAAATGTTGCTGCACAAAATCGGCCAAAGAGAAGTCGGGCTTTGCTGCCGCCGCAGTATAATTCCTCAAAATGGTCTCCGGCGCAGTTTTAGGCAGCGCGTCTACAAAAGTTTTGGAATCGGCCAAGATGCCGCTGCTTTGAACGGCTTCATACAGGGGGCCCAAGCTGGTAATATCAAAAAAATGTTGCTCCATTATGCTGTTGCGCTGTCTATTCGGGTCATGC
>CAIVGO010000458.1 GCA_903905445.1 uncultured Bacteroidota bacterium | reverse complement strand
AATCCGGGAAAAACGCGCCACAATGCCTTGCAACAATCCTTGCAACTGCCGGAAAGAACCCGCCAAAAAGGTGAGTGCGCCAATGGTGATTTGTGCCTTTACCGTTTGCCAGATCACAAAAATATAGGCGGCATAATACGAGGCTGAGCCTACGGTACTGAAAAAACTGCCCCAGGTTGCCCGTTTGATGGCCAATTTTTGATTGGCCAAAAAGTATTTATCGGAAATGCGTTTAAAACGATCGGCGATGAACCCTTCCAGCCCAAAAATCTTGATTTCTTTGGCAGTTTCATTGCTGGCACCGATGTAACGCAGGTAATCGAGTTCCCGGCGTTCAGGCGTCCAGGAACGGGTGAGGGAATAGGATTCCTGGTTAAAGCGGGTTTCTCCAATAAAAGAAGGAATGACGGCCAACACCAGAATCAGCAGCAACCAGGGATTAAACGCGACCAAACCGCCCGCCAAAAACAACACGGTGATCAAATCCTGGGCCTGGGACAATACCATGCTCATCAAGGCAGAGCGCCCTGCCGTTTGCGTACGTGCACGCTCTAATTTATCGTAAAAAGTGGCGTCTTCAAATTGAAACAAATCCAGGGTAGCGGCATGGCGGATAATCCGCACCGAGGAATCATTGCTTACCATGTCGCCCAGCAAACTGTCGGTTAAGGTGATCGCGCGGTTCAGCACACTGGATAAAATGGACAGTCCAAATTCCAAGCCGACCCAAATCCATAAGGCGCGGGAAAGGCCGAGGAAAACGGCTTGGTATCCTGGCTGATTGATGCTGTGGATCACTTCATCCACCATTTCTTTGCCCACATACAGAATCGCAAGCGGCATGGAAGCCTGCACCAATCGGAAGGCAATGTTCCAAAGGGCTAATTTGGGTGAAACACCCCAGATCATGCGAAAAAATCGGGGGACATTGCGCAAGGCACTGAATTGATCGGAAAATTTCTTTTTATCGGGTTTTACGGACATGTGTAAATGGTATGGTGTTGATCACGCTACTGGACGTTTTTATTTCGCGCAGATGTTACACAGAAAAAAAAGCAGATGTTACGCAGATTTTTCTGCGTAACATCTGCGAGAATGCATCTGTGTTGCATCTGCGCGAAAAATGTCCAGTAGTGTCGGTGTTGACTTTCAAAGTGTTGAAATATTTGAATGGGAATGCCTTAGGCACGAGCGTTATCTGCCCTGCTTCAAAACAGCCTGTTTCTAAAAGGGTTGTTTAAATGCCTAAAATGCTGCGAAAAACAAACACGGCCAAGCCCAAAATGCCCAGTACGCCTAATAAGATGCCCATGCTTTTCCAAATACTGCCCATTTCGGAATGCTCATCTCCTTGGGGCAATTCGGATAAAAGCAAGGCTTTGGCTCGGTCCATGTCTTCCGGACGCACATGCAAGCGCATCATCACCATGGTAGACGTTAAAATGCTGGATGCATTGGTATTGGCTAAAAAACAAGGAATGCCTTCTGCGCGCAGGCGCGCTGCCGCCACTTCGGCTTCCATCGACGAATAAAATTTGCCGACTACCTCACTGTCGCCTTCTTCGGGGAAAAAGTCTTGCTCATTAAAATCAAAATCGTCGAGGATGTTTTGTTTGGCCATTCTGATTGGGTAGGTGGGTAAAAATGCAAAAATAATGGAATTAAGGTACTATTAATCAATATGAAGGTATTTTGATATATTGTTAAAGCCAATTACTTGTGTTTGTTCATTTAGGGGATAATCTCTTT
>CAIVGO010000457.1 GCA_903905445.1 uncultured Bacteroidota bacterium | reverse complement strand
GGTAATGCAATACCAAGTTTCACCTTTGCGACCATGTCCGACAACCAGGGCTTGTACAACTTCAACGGTATCCCGAAATCATCGAACTCGACGATCACACCGCTCAAAGACGATAACCCACTCAATGGCGTATCTACCTACGATTTGGTGTTGATCAGCCGCCATGTTTTGGGTATCCAGGCCTTGGATTCGCCGTACAAGATCATCGCAGCGGATGCCAATAAATCGTACTCGGTCACCTCGTTTGATATTGTTGAAATCCGCAAGTTGATCCTGGGTATTTACGACAAATTACCGAACAACACCAGTTGGCGTTTTGTCGATAAATCGTATGTGTTCCCGATGGTAAGCAACCCATTCCAGGAAATTTTCCCGGAAAACAAATCGATCGCAGACATTCAATCCAACCGTTTTGCGGAAGATTTTGTGGCAGTAAAAGTGGGGGATGTGAACAACAATGCGGCTGTAAATCAGTTGGTTACGAGTGATGATCGTTCGGGAGGAACCCTGTTGTTCGAAATAGAGGATCGGATAGTACCCGCCGTAGGGTCGACCTTCACGGTCGACCTAAAACCAGCGGAGCTGGTTTCCGGGTACCAGTTTACGATGAATTTCAAAGGTTTAGAAGTTGTAGATATCACGCCAGGTGCAAACATGTCAATGGGTAATTTTGGTGTGTTTGCAGATGCGATTACGACGTCGTATGAAGGACCTAATCAGGGAGCATTCAGCGTTACTTTCCGTGCATTGCAAGGTGGTAAACTGAGCGAAATGTTGAGCGTTTCCAGTCGTATTACGAGAGCAGAGGCGTACCCCGCCTTCGCTAAAGCTACGGGGAACTCCGCCGAAGCAAATGCTACGGGGGATCCTGCCTTCGCTAAAGCTACGGCGGATAAATTAAACATAGCCTTACGGTTCAACAATGGCGCATCGTCCACGGTAACGGGTGTGGGTTTTGAATTGTACCAAAACCAGCCTAATCCGTTTGTGGATAAAACGGTGATTGGGTTTCATTTACCCGCCGAAGCTTCAGCGCAGGCGGGTAACTTAATTCCAGTTACTTTCTCAATTTTTGATGAGACAGGTCGCCTGGTTTACACCCAAAAGGGTGCGTTTGCGAAAGGGTACAACTCGATTGCGATTGAGAAAGCGTTGTTGAATACCGTTGGTGTGTTATATTACAAATTGGAAACGGCAACGGACAGTGCCACGATGAAAATGATCCAGGCGAAATAGGGTAGGGGCGCCCCTCGCGGGCGCCCTACACTACGGGGGCGACCGCAAGGGTCGCCCCAACGGAACCGGTAGAAGGGCGCCCGCAAGGGGCGCCCCAACTAATCCGGCAACAACACCGAAAACGCAACCTCCATTATATCCTCCAATTCATCCGGTTCAATCGCTGATTTCGCGGCAAGACGGATACTCGAAAACACATGAAATAAAAAACGCGCAAAGGACAAGGCATCCTTTTTAGTCGAAATTTCACCTGTCAACTGCCCTTTAAGAATCAGTGCGGCAAATGCATTTTCCATTTGGCACCGATTGTTATCTACAATTTGTGCGACCTCAGGATCATGTGGTGCCAATTCAACCGCCGAATTGACCATAAAACAACCTTTCGATTGCTTGTCTTTGGCAATTTCCTGGATGGCGGTTTCAAACATTTCCCGAAGAAATGGCAAGGTGGCATTGCTTTGTTCCGCTTTTGCCATCCAAACCCCACCTTGTTGTTGTTGATAACGATGCAGTGATTTTATAAATAATTGACGTTTGTCTCCAAAGGTATCATACAAACTGGAACGACTAATCCCCAGACGATCAACTACTTCCTGCATGGAAGCGCCATTAAATCCCTTGTCCCAAAACAGGTTTACGGCGCGGTCCAATACCACGGCCTCATCAAAGTCTTTTTGTCTCGGCATAATATAAAAAACACCTTTGTAGAGAAGTGCTCTACAAAGGTATTAGATGCGGAACAAATGTTCCAAAATTGGGCAAAAAAATTAACGATCGGTCGGGTTGACCAAAATACCGCCATCCACTACAATTTCCGTTCCTGTGATAAAGGACGCATCAGCAGAAGCCAGGAAAACTGCGGTTTTTGCAATTTCCTCTGCGGTTCCAAAACGTCCCAATAAGGTTTTACTGGAAATACTTTTACCAAAAGCATCCAGGGCTTCCTGCGGAAAACCGAGTTTGCCATAAATGGGTGTGCTGATCGGACCAGGACTAATAGAATTTACCCGAATTCCTTTTGGCGAAAGTTCGGTGGCCAACACGCGCGCAAAAGAAAGTAAAGCCGCTTTGCTCGCAGCATACACTGCCGAATTGGGCATGCCAACACTCAAGGAAATGGTGGTGTTGAAGAGAACGGAAGCGCCCTGATTCAACAAAGGCAACAGGTTTTGCACCGTAAAAAATGCGCCTTTGAAATTGATGTCCATCATTTCATCCAAAAAGGCTTCACTGGAATGTTCCACCGGCGCAAATTTTGCAATACCCGCATTGATAAACAATACATCAATGCTGCCGAACTGCGCCTTTACTTTTTCCGCCAACGCGGTGGAATGCGCCAAATTACTGGCATCGGCCAGGATTCCAACCGCTTTTGCACCCAGTTTTGCGATCGCCTCATCCAAAGCCGTTTGGTTTCTGCCGGTAATAATCACCCGAGCGCCTTCTTCAATAAAGGCCTGCGCCGTGGCAAACCCAATACCGCTGTTCCCGCCCGTAATCAGGGCAACTTTGTTGTTCAATTTTGACATAGCTTAATTTGTAGTTGTTGTTATTGGAATGATTGTTCCGCAAAGGTATATGTATTGGAACGATCAT
>CAIVGO010000456.1 GCA_903905445.1 uncultured Bacteroidota bacterium | reverse complement strand
AGCACCCGACTTGCAGAGATTGTCGTTTCTGCCAGCCGCAAGCCTGTCGATGCTTTTCGGATTTCGGATGCCATCGGAGTGCTGAAATCTGGCGATTGGGAGCAGCAACAGGATCGCTCTACGCCCGAGATTTTATTCGGAGCACCCGGTATTTTTTTACAAAAAACAAACCATGGCGGCGGTTCACCGTTTATGCGTGGACTCACGGGCAATCAAACCCTGTTGATGATCGACGGGGTGCGCCTTTCCAATGCTACGTTTCGATATGGTCCGAACCAGTATTTCAACACCATTGACCCTTTTAGCCTCGATCGGGTAGAAAACCTGCGCGGCAGTGGTTCGGTACAATACGGCTCCGACGCTTTAGGTGGGGTAATCCAGGCTTTTTCGAAAGATCCCGTATTTTCCGAAAAAACCAGCTTGCACGGACGGGTACTCGGACGGGCGGCCACCCAGGGCATGGAAACCACCGGTCGCGCAGAATTGGCATTTTCCGGAAAAAAATGGGCCATCCTGGCAGGCGCAACCGGCCGCGATTTTGGCGATTTAATAGGCGGTAAAAATACGGGTCGCCAAACCCCCAGCGGTTATGAAGAAACCGCCTTCGACCTCAAAACAAAATTTCAGTTGACCAACAACACCTTGCTCACGGTAGCCCACCAATACTTCCGCCAACGCAACGTGCCGGTGTACCACAAAGTGCAATTGGAAGATTTTGCCCTGAATGAAATGGAACCGCAGGAACGCCAACTTACCTACGCGCGCGCCGAACACCATTTTTATGGCAAATATTTGCAAAAAATAAGTCTGCTGGTTTCCCGCCAGGCCACCGTAGAAGGCCGAAATTCCCAAAAAAATGGCTCCACCACCTTGCGCCATGAACAAGATAAAGTAGCAAGTTATGGCCTGAACCTGCAAACGGACTGGCAATTGCTGCCAAAATGGAATATGAGTGTGGGTGCTGAAGGTTATTCTGACCTGGTCAACAGTATCCGGGAAGATAAGAATACAACGACCAACGTAGTTACGCCCAAGCGCGGTTTATACCCCGATGATTCCCGTTTCAGCTTTGCAGGCCTGTTTTTGTTGCAGGATTTTAGCTGGCAAAAATGGCAGGTAAATGCAGGCTTGCGTTTTAACACCTATCAAATTAAGGTAAAAGACGAGGCGGTGGGCACTGCGGAAATTACGCCTTCCGCTTTGGTGTGGAATATTGGCCTCTCGCGCTTTTTGAGCAAAACCGACCACCTATTTGTGTCTGCCAACAGCGGCTTCAGAGCGCCCAATGTGGATGATCTGGGTACGCTCGGTATCGTCGATTTTCGCTACGAACAACCCAATTTCAACTTAAAACCCGAACATTCCCAGCAAATACAACTCGGCTGGAAACACCGGAGCAAGCGCTGGCAGTCTGAATTGTATGTGTTCCGCCTCGATTTGCGCGACCTCATTGCCCGCACCCGCGTAGGCAGCGATTCGATCCAAGGCTACCCGCTGTATCAAAAAGAAAATGTGGAAGTGACGTACGTGCAAGGGGT
>CAIVGO010000455.1 GCA_903905445.1 uncultured Bacteroidota bacterium | reverse complement strand
TGTTTAGTATATTAACCTTCATTCCTGTTATGGAGTTCATTTCATGTTCGCTTTTGAACTTTTTGATTTCATCTTTAATCCTTTGAATATCTGCATTACAATCCGCTAAACTGCCCTCATTTACCAAGCCTAGCAACATGGTATACCTTTCCTTTGCCGTTTCAAGTTGGTTTAAATGCATATTCTTTGTTGTTTGAAAGCGTAAATCTTCCGCTTTATCCTTTTCAAACTTGGTATTTATGGTAATAATGGTGTGTAACAGCGTCTGTACCTCGTTGGTAGGTTCAAAGGATTCAAGAAACGAAATTAAAGTGTCCGACATGGGTTTATGATTTGAAGTGGAACGTAATTGTGCAAAATCAGGGCGCGTTTTGGGTTAAGTATCGTGCCTTAGGGTAAAAGAATTGATAATGATTAAACTCATCACTCATCACTCCCTCGAAAATACCGCATCAGCGTAGTTCTCCCACGCCGGGAGGTTTCAATCCGCACCCCGTTCTCAAAGGTGATCGCGTATTCTTTCGGATCAAAGGTCTTGATCTGTTGGGTATTCACCAGGTGTTGCTTCGATACCGTTTGAAAATCGGGGGCGTGTTGCAAGGCGGTCCGATAATGACCCAAATTTTGCATGGCTGTGATTTTGGCGCCATCTACCGTATGCACATACGTCAAATTGGCGTCCCCTTGAAAATACAAAATCTTGTCCAGTTCTAAATACAATACCCTGCCCTTACTCATTGTAACCGGTATCTTCCCACGCCGCGGCGATCCAGGCGTTTGGGTATATAAAAAGTCGCTGAGTTGGGCCAATTGCTGACGAAGGTCGCGCTGCGGCAATAATTGGCGCGCACGATCCAAAGCAGCATCTAATTGAACGGGATCGACGGGCTTGAGCAGAAAATCGAGGGCGGTCTTGCGCAAAGCCTGGATGATAAATTCGGTGGTGCCATAAGCCGTCAGGAAGATAATACCCGCTTGGGGGATGGCCGCCTGTTCCAGCATTTCGAGCAATTGAAACACGTTGCCGTCTTGGAGGGAAATGTCCAGGATCCATAAATCTGCCGGAGTGTTGCACAGGAGGGCATAACCGTCTTCAATTCCTGCGGCTTCTCCCAATACTTGAATATCAAGATGTTGCGCCAATAAGGAGCGTACGTAAGCGGTCACTTGGGGGTTGTCTTCTACGAGTAATACACGCATTTTTTTATAATTTTGGATAAAATCTTTGAAGGGTTAAGGCGGCAATGGTGCCTTCCACTTCGCCGGGATAAATATGTAGATCGGCCTGAAAGCCCAGTTTGCGCAACAGTTCCAGCCGTTTCTGCAACAGGGTGCTGCCGCGTGAAGCGTATTCCATAAAGAACGGGGTTTGTGCCTTTTTCGCCTGTATACCGACCCCGTTGTCGATCACCAGGATGTGTAACTGGGTGCCTGATGAACGGATGGTGATGCACAATACCCCCAAATCATCTTTCCGCGGTCGGATGCCATGCAACAAGGCATTCTCTACCAAAGGCTGCACCAACAAGGGCGGAATGTACCAGTTTTCGGTCGATTCTTCTAAATCTAATTCAATTTGAAACTTAAAAGGATAGCGCTGCTGCACCGATTCGAGCGCAACATAACGTTCCAGAAAAGCGCATTCCTGGGCCAGGGTGATGGTGGTAACGCCTTCATTTTTGGACGCAGCCGGATTGCCCGAAAACTCCAGGATTTCCCGCACCAAACGCGCTATTTGCAGTAAATGCCGGTTGGCAACTTCCTTGGTTTGCTTTGCGATCGCATTTTGCAAGGAACTCAACAAATTGAAAAAGAAATGCGGATGCAACTGCGCTAATACTGCATTGTGGTCGGCCTGGTTCAATTGAGCGCGGAGTTTACGTTGACGAATTCTGTTGTAAATCAACAAGATGATGATCAGACCTGCTAACCCTAACAATAAATAAATTATAAAGGGCTCTGCAAAGGAATAATCAGCCTGAATGAGACATTGGGCCTCCAATTGGCCGCCAGGGTACGTCGCCCGAATGCGTACCCAGTTGGTGCCGTGTTCCAGACCGGTCAGCAGGGGCGTAAGTGTGGTGCCCAAGGATCTCCACGGACCACCATTGATGGAAGCCGAAAAGGTACAAATGTCTGTTTGCCAATGAATTACGCTTAGGTTTAAAAGCGCCTGGTTGGCGTGCACGGTTTGGGTAGGAAGGGTATCGCCCAGGGCGCAGGGTCGATAATGGATGGCATCGACCCGCAAACTAGCTAGCGGGTCTTGGGAGCGCATTAAGTCGGTCAGTGCAATGCGTTGAATCCCGTTGCTGCCGGGAATCCAAACATACGTTCCATCAAAGTGTGCGCCGTTTTCGCCCGATTCCAGCAGTTTATACCCGTTTTGAGTGCTCCAGTGCAACACCACTTTCGGTGTTTCGGCCTCGACAATATCCAGCACCATAAAATCAAGATCGGTGATCAGGGCCAGGCGCTGTTGGGGTAATCCGACCAGGTTGTTGATGGCACTGGCATTGAAAAAACGCGCACGCTCCTGTAAAGTATGGTGTTGGCGGTCATACGCGAAGAGTTTATTGCCGCAAGTCGTCCAAATCGTACCCGCAGCATCTTCATACAGGCATTTGCAATTGCTGTTTTGTTCAAACGTTGCCAGCAATTTCCCTGTAGCATCAAAAACAAACAAACCGTGGTTGGTGGCCACCCACACCTGGTTTTGCGTATCCGTCAGCAAAGCATTTACTTCCGTATTGGGTCCCAATTGGGCAAATGTGGACAATAACTGCCCTTCCCGCCCAAGCGCATACACGCGCGATCCGCCCACCAGGTAACATTGGCGGGCAGGAAACCAGCAAATCGCCTCAATGGGTTCGTTGAAGCGCCTCAAACGCAGTTGTTGATCGGCAATATGGTACACCCCTCTGTACCCGCCAAACCACAGCGTGCCATCCGGACCGCGAAAAGCGCCGGGAAAAATTTGGTGGTCCTCCTTTCCATCGCGCGGAAAGCCGTACAACTGTTGGGTGCGTCCGTCGGGCGAAAAGCAATACACCCCTTCCTGGTACGACCCAACCCAGATATTGCCGTGTTTATCCGATTGTACCGACCAAGGATAGCCAATTCCCTGACTGGGTACCCAACTAGGACCATCAAAATTTTGTACTGCAAAACCTTCATCAGTAGCAATCAGGATGCGGGAAGTATCGCGGGCATACACATGGTCGATTCGGTTGAACGCTGGCAAGTCCAATTCCTCGTAGCGATTGCCCCTGCGTAACCAATACACCAATTGCGCACCCACTTTGGCATGAAAAATAAGCGGGGCTGCCGGATGCAAGCACTGAGCCGACTTACCCTTCGGATTAAACTGTGCAACCATTTGCAAACTTCCCTGTACACAGGTATAATAGGTATAGTCTTCTGTAATAAAGTACTGCAAAGACTTATCCATCACCACTTGCCGGGGGAAATGCGCGGGTAAAGGCACAGGGGTACAAGTAGTTTGGGTAAGATACC
>CAIVGO010000454.1 GCA_903905445.1 uncultured Bacteroidota bacterium | reverse complement strand
GTGATGAGTGAGGAGTGAGGAGTGAGGAGTGAGGAGTGAGGAGTGAGGAGTGAGGAGTGAGGAGTGAGGAGTGAGGAGTGAGGAGTGAGGAGTGAGGAGTGAGGAGTGATGAGTGATGAGTGATGTTAAATTAAAATCACAATGATTTTTTCTAAATATTTTTTAATTCATAACTCAATGAAAATCTTGTTACTATGGAGGTCAAGAAAGATCCCAGGGTCGGAAGTTTAAAATTGAAAAGTTTTCAATTGGCAATCAGGATTGTGAAGTTGTGTCAGTTTTTGGTTACCGAACGAAAGGAGTATATTTTGAGCAAACAACTTTTGCGATCGGGCACAAACCCGGGCGCAATGGTAACAGAGTCAGAAAATGCAGAATCAGGAAATGATTTCATTCATAAATTGGGAATAGCCCAAAAAGAATTGGCGGAAACAGAATACTGGTTGAGATTACTACTTGCAACGGGTTATTTGACCGAAAAGGAATTTAACTCTATGCACCAAGATGTGACAGAAGTCATGAAATTAACCAGGAGTTCAATCATTACCCGCAGAAAAAACCTTCAAAAATCAAAAACCATAAATACTTGAAATCTCAATAGTACACCACACACTCATCACTCATCACTCATCACTAAGAAATGTTACTCAACGTCAAAAACGAAGTCCTACTAAGACTCTACCTGGTTTCGGCCGGTGTGGTGCTGGCTTCGTTTGTGATTTGGGGAAGGATGTACCAACTCTCGGTCACACAGGCCGACCGCTGGGAGGCTAAAGCGGATAGTTTGTATGTGAAATGGGTGGATGTGCATGCCGATCGCGGCAATATTTTGGCCGACGACGGAAGTTTGCTGGCGACCTCTTTGCCGTTTTTTGATATTCATTTTGATGCAAAAGCGGAAGGCCTGACCGATGAGGTGTTTGAAGCCAATGTAGACAGCCTGGCATTTTTGCTTTCGACCTACGTGGACCAACAGTATACGCCCGGCAAATACAAAGAATGGTTAGACTCTTTGCGGATGGCAGACATTCGTACCCGAGGCATCCGGTATGTGCCAATTGCAAAGGATGTACCTTACAATAAAGCATTGATTATCAAAAACTTCCCTTTGTTTCGCTTGGGGCGGTATAAGGGCGGACTCATTATCGAGCAAAAGCCAAAACGTGAGCGGCCTTTTAAAATGCTCGCGCAACGCACCATTGGATACACCCGGGAGGGAGCGTTGCCCGTGGGCTTGGAAGGCAGTTTTGACAATATACTAGGTGGTTCCCTGGGGAAACAATTGATGCTCCGGGTACCCGGTGATGTGTATATTCCGATCAACGATCTGGCTGAAATTGAACCCAAAGCGGGCAGCGATGTAGTAACCACTTTGGATATTAACATTCAGGATGTAGCCGAAAACGCCCTGATGAAGGCTTGCCAAACCCACGATGCCGACCATGGTTGTGTGGTCGTCATGGAAGTAAAAACAGGCGCAATTCGGGCCATGGCCAATATCGGACGCACCCCGGAAGGCTGGTGGGAAACCTACAATTATGCAGTGGGCGAACGCGTGGAGCCGGGATCTATGTTCAAATTAGCCTCCTTTATGGCCATGTTGGAAGATGGCTACATTGACGATTTTGAAGAAAAAATACCCGTTTATGGCGGAAAAGTGAAAATATACGATGAGGAATTGATTGATGCCGAACCGCATGGCATGGATACGATGAATATTTGGCAGGTGTTTGCAAAATCCTCCAACGTTGGGACGGCTACGATGGTGCAAAAATATTATGGAAAAGGGAAGGCCGCCAATTTTGTGGATCAAATCCGCGAATTTGGCCTGGATTTGCCCACCAATATTGAACTGGGCGGTGAAGATGCACCGATCATTAAAAATCCTGTAGATCCCAAAAGCGAATGGTCGGGCACTACCCTGCCCTGGATGAGTATCGGCTACGAATTGCTGATTACCCCACTCCAATTGCTTACGTTTTACAATGCGGTTGCCAACGACGGCCGCATGATGAAGCCCTATATCGTACAACGCATCGAACAATACGGAGAAACGGAGAAAGAATTCAAACCAACCGTCATCAAACGGAACATCGCCTCCAAAAATACCATTTTAAAAGCACAGGAATTGCTCAAAAAGGTGGTTGAAAGTGGTACCGCCCATAATATCCGAACGGACAATTATAGCATCGCAGGCAAAACAGGTACGGCGCAATTGAACTACCACAAATTCAAAGCCCAGGCGGGTATTCGACATCAAGCTGGATTTTGTGGTTTTTTCCCAGCCGACAACCCTGTATATTCCTGCATCGTGGTGATCAGTGAGCCGCAAAAAGGTGGTTACCATGGCTCTGAAGTGGCAGCACCGGTGTTTCGGACAATTTCGGATAAATGCTTTGCCATGAAAGCGGCCTTGCATGCGCCGATCAATGCTGGTCCGAAACCAAAGCAAAAAACCAATATGTTGCCCAGTTATGAAGCGGGCACCAAAAAAGAATTAGCGGCGAGTTTGAAATGGCTGGGCATTGATGCCTATGAAGGAAACGGCTCGGAGGAAACAGCAGCACAAAAAAACAACGAATGGGCGGTATTAAAAGCAGAAAACGACTCCTTGCTGGTGCTCAATCGGTTTGTAAATGATAAAACCCTTCCATCCGTGATTGGGATGGGTCTGAAAGACGCCATTTACCTGGTCGAAAACCGCGGCTGTCGCGTGCGGGTAGAAGGTGTGGGTAAAGTGCGCGCACAAAGTTTGTCACCCGGAACCCATTGTGGGAAAAACAGCATTTGTGTGCTCAGATTAGAATAAATCATGGAAAAAACGCTCTTTGACCTATTATATAGCATCCCATGGACGGCTGCAACGGATTTCGATCCGAACGCGCTACTGATCTCGGGAATCTGTGCGGATAGTCGACAAGTACAACCAGGTAACCTGTTTGTAGCGGTTCGGGGCGTGCATGCCGATGGACATGCCTATATTCAATCGGCCATTGAAAAAGGCGCTGCGGCGGTATTGGCCGAAACCTTCACGCCTGAGCACTTAAGTTTGAAGGTTCCTCTTTTGACGGCAAAAGACACCGCGGAAGCCCTGGGCTCGGCTGCCTCCAACTTTTACGATCGACCATCGCAACAAATGCAAGTGGTGGGCGTAACCGGCACGAATGGCAAAACCAGCACAGTGACCCTGTTGTGGCAACTGTTTACCCGTTTGGGCGCTACCTGCGGATTGATTGGAACCGTAGAAAACCGGATTGGAGACCAGATTTTGAGCAGCACCCACACTACGCCGGATGCTGTCAGCCTCCAGCGTATGTTGCGCGCCATGGCCGATGCCCACTGCCAGTATGTTTTTATGGAAGTGAGCAGCCACGCCATTCATCAGCGGCGCATCAGTGGATTACAATTTGCCGGCGCGGTGTTTAGCAATATCACCCATGACCATCTCGATTACCACGGCACCTTTGCAGCATATCGGGATGCCAAAAAACAATTGTTCGATGATTTGACACCCCGTGCTTTTGCATTGACCAATATAGATGATAAAAATGGCCTGTTTATGTTGCAAAACACAAAGGCACAAAAACATACATATGGCCTAAAAAAACCAGCCGATTTCAAGACAAAAATCATTGAAAACGACTTGAGTGGCTTGTATTTGCAATTGGATGGATCGCCCCTGCACGCGCGCATGATCGGAGAATTCAATGCTTATAACCTTTCGGCAGTGTATGCGACGGCCATTTTGCTCGAACAAGATAAAATGGAAACCCTGACTGCCTTGAGTGATTTGCGGGGCGCAGAAGGTCGCTTTGACTATATTATAGACCCAAAAAACAATATCATGGGCATTGTAGATTACGCCCACACCCCCGATGCGGTAGAAAAGGTATTGGAAACGATTAAAAAACTAAAAAAACCAGCGTCAAAGGTCATTACCGTTATTGGATGCGGTGGTGATCGGGATAAAACCAAACGCCCCATCATGGCAAAAGTGGCTGCCCAATGGAGCAATCAGGTCATTTTAACCAGTGATAACCCCAGAACGGAAGATCCGACCGCCATTTTAAAAGACATGGAAGCGGGCCTAAACCCGGAAGACCTTAAAAAGACCCTGATTATTGAAAACCGCGAACAGGCCATCAAAACCGCCGTTCGACTCGCCCAAAACCAGGACATTATTCTGGTTGCCGGCAAAGGACATGAAAAGTACCAGGAAATCATGGGGATTAAACATGATTTTGATGATAAGGAAATTTTGAGGAGAGTGATGAGTGATGAGTGAGGAGTGATGAGTGATGAGTGATGAGTGATAAGTGAGGAGTGATAAGTGAGGAGCGATAAGTGAGGAGCGATAAGTGAGGAACGATAAGTGAGGAGTGATAAGTGAGGAGTGCATAGTGATAAGTGAGGGTTCAAAAAACACGCATCACTCATCACTCATCACTAAACAAGAATTCATTTTGAATAAAGACATAATAGTGGAGGGACTATTATTTTGAGCAGGTTGCGGGGACGCTGGAAGAGTGTCCCGCAGCCAATTTTTAGGCAGGAAAAGCAGATTAGATTGCCGGAAATGCCGCGAACTTTGGAGCGCCTCAAAACAACAAAACAACACCAGTGAAAATTGACAAATACCAATTAAATGTTATACCATCTTTTTGAATTTTTGCGAAAAAACTATGACTTGCCGGGCGCAGGTTTGTTTCAGTTTATCTCGTTCCGAGCGGGATTAGCCATGATATTGTCTTTGCTTATTTCCCTCGTAATTGGCAAATACATCATCAATTGGTTGCGCTCCTTGCAGATAGGTGAAACCGTGCGTACCCTCGGCTTGCAAGGCGAAAATCTGAAGGCTGGTACCCCTACGATGGGTGGGATTATCATTATCGCAGCTACGTTGATCCCTTGTTTGTTGTTGGCGCGTTTGGATAATGTGTACATTCTCTTGATGTTATTCTCCACCATTTGGATGGCAACCATCGGATTTGTGGATGACTATATTAAGGTGTTTAAAAAAGATAAAAAGGGTTTAAAAGGTATATTCAAGGTAATGGGGCAGGTAGGTTTGGGCCTGATCGTGGGTATTACCCTGCTGGTGAGCGATGAAGTGGTCGTACGGATGGATCCTGAAGTAGCAACGCAACGCGGCTATGAAGTGATGCGCACCGTTTTTGTAAAAGACAATGAAGCACCCAATACCTACAAAGAACTCGTGCATGTAAAGGCGGCGATTACCAATGTGCCGTTTTTCAAAAATAATGAACTCGATTATTCGAAAATACTGTGGTTTTTGGGCGACAATGCGGTGAGTTTAGTGTGGATCGTATTTGTGATCATGACCATTTTGGTCATTACGGCCGTGAGCAATGGCGCGAATTTGACAGATGGTTTGGATGGATTAGCAACCGGCGTTTCGGCCATCGTGATCCTGACCCTGGGTATTTTGACGTACCTGAGCGGAAACTCGGTCGCAGCCGATTTTTTGAAAATTCTGTACATTCCCAATAGTTCAGAACTCGTGATTTTTTGTGCTTGTTTGTTGGGTGGATGTATCGGCTTTTTGTGGTACAACACCTATCCGGCAAAGGTTTTTATGGGTGATACGGGTAGTTTGACCCTGGGCGGCATCATCGCGGCATTGGCGATCATCATCCGCAAAGAATTGTTGATTCCGGTGTTGTGTGGCGTGTTTTTGGTAGAAAATGTGAGTGTGATTATGCAGGTGTGGTATTTTAAATACACCAAAAAGAAGTACGGTGAAGGTCGCCGGATTTTCCTGATGGCACCCCTACACCATCATTTTCAGAAAAAAGGATTGCATGAAGTAACCATTGCGGTGCGCTTTTGGATTATTCAGATTCTCTTGGCAGTATTGACCGTTATTACCCTGAAAATCAGATAATTACCATGAAAAAACCGATCGTAATATTAGGAGCAGGCGAATCCGGAACCGGCGCTGCAATCTTGGCAAAACAGCTGGGATATGCCGTATTTGTTTCCGATAAAAGCCCGATTCTGCCAGCCTTCAAGGCTACTTTGGAGGCGCACGGCATTCCTTACGAGGCAGGTACCCATACGCTGAAAACCATCCTGAACGCCCGGGAAGTGATCAAAAGTCCAGGAATTCCGGAAACAACAGAGGTGATGCGCGCGATTCGGGCCAAAGGAATCAACGTAATCGGTGAAATTGAATTTGGCGCCCGGCATGCAGGAAAATGTACGCTGATTGCCATTACCGGCTCGAATGGAAAAACAACGACGACTCGTTTAGTACACCATTTGTTGCAACACGGCGGTTTGGATGTACAAATGGGTGGAAACGTAGGAAAATCCTTCGCCGAATTGGTCGCCAATGATATCACAAACGGCCGCACCAACAACCCGGAACGCATTTTTGTACTTGAAATGAGCAGTTTTCAATTGGATGATATTCAAAAATTCCGACCTAAAATTGCCGTTTTACTCAATATTACCCCCGATCACCTCGACCGTTACGATTACCAAATGGCTAATTACGTGCGCTCCAAATTCAGAATTACCCTGAATCAAAAGCGTGGAGATTGGCTCATTACCAATGCAGACGACCCAGAAATACAACAGTTTTTGGCCGCAAATCCTGAGGCGGTCCACTGTAAAATGGAGCAAATCAAGAAAAATGACCTCAAAAACGGATATGTACGCGTAGGACAAAAAATGTGTTTCGACGTGTCGAGTACATCCCTGCAAGGGCCGCACAACCGATTTAATGCAGCATGCGCCATTCGAATTGCCTTGCGTTTGGGGATCGATCAAATGACGATTGAAGAAGGATTGTATCATTTCACGCCCCCACCCCATCGCATGGAAAAGGTGGCAGAACGCAATGGAATCGTGTACATCAACGACAGCAAAGCGACCAATGTAGATTCGGTGTTTTATGCCATTCAATCGATGGACCGACCTACCGTCTGGATCGTGGGCGGCACGGATAAAGGCAACGATTACAGCGTGTTAATGCCCCATGTGGATAAACGCGTGAAAGCGATTGTGTGCATGGGATTGGACAATTCGAAGATTCTGGCGGCCTTTCAGCACCTGAATAAACCAATGGTCGAAACCCAAAGCGCCAAAGCAGCCGTAAAAGCAGCCACGGAATTGGCCGTTCCTGGTGATGCCGTTTTGCTAAGTCCGGCTTGCGCAAGTTTTGATCTGTTTAAAAATTACGAACAACGAGGCGACCTATTTCGGGAAGCCGTGTTAAATCTATAAACCAATAATATGTCACTCGGAAATCGAATTGCAGCAGAATTACGGGGCGATCGCAGCATCTGGATGATCATCGCCGTGCTGTGCTTGTTCAGCGTGCTGGCCGTGTATAGCGCGACCGGCTCCCTGGCATGGCAATCGAAAAACGGAAACACGACCTATTATTTGGTTACGCACCTGGTACGTTTAGGCTTTGGCCTATTCTTGATTTACCTCGGGCATTTGATGCATTACCGCCGATACCAGGCTTTTGCGCCTTTTTTAATCCTCATCGCGGTGCCTTTATTGGCCGTAACCTTGTTGTTTGGGCGCCATGTAAACGACGCCAACCGCTGGATTGACATTTTTGGCTTCAGTTTTCAAACCTCTGATTTTGCCAAAATCGCCCTGATTATTTACATCGCCCGCGAATTGACGCGCAAGCAAGAGTACATCAGCAGTTTCCGCGATGCGTTTATGCCGATCATCATTCCGGTCATCCTGGTTTGCGGATTAATTGCACCGGCCAACTTGTCTACGGCTTTGATTTTGTTTTTCACCTGCATCGTGCTGATGTTTATTGGCCGCGTAAGTTTGAAATACATCGGATTAATGGGCTTAATGGGGGTTGTGGTATTTGCCGGATTGATCGTAGTGGGCCGTTTTCAGCCTGATATGGTACGGGTAGACACGTGGGTTTCGCGGGTTCAGGAATATTTGCACAACCCCGATGGTGGTTATCAGGTACAACAGGCAAAAATTGCCATTGCGCGGGGCGGTTTATTTGGGGTCGGGCCAGGCAATTCGATTGCACGCAATTTCTTGCCTTACTCGTACGCCGACTTTATTTATGCCATCATTTGTGAAGAATATGGCTTGTTGGGCGGTACGGCGGTATTGGCACTGTACGTCATGCTTTTTTTGCGCACCGTAAAACTGGTCACCAAAAGCCCAAAAGCGTTCGGCACTTTTTTGGCCATCGGCTTGAGCCTGTCGCTGACAGTGCAGGCGTTGGCGAACATCGCGGTATCCGTGCATTTGGTGCCCGTAACCGGTTTGACATTGCCCTTGATATCGATGGGGGGCACAAGTTTGATTTTTACCTGTATTTCGCTGGGTATGATCCTGAGTGTGAGCAAATTCATTGAGGAAAGTGGATCCTAAACAGCAGAATTTTTAACGATAAAACAATGGCAAACGACACCAAATATAAAATTTTGATCACGGGCGGCGGTACCGGGGGACATGTATTCCCGGCAATTGCCATTGCAGATGCGATTCGCAGCCTGCATCCGGAAGCAGAATTTCTGTTCGTAGGCGCCAACGGAAAAATGGAAATGGAACGGGTGCCCAAAGCGGGTTATCCCATCGAAGGACTCAATATTGCTGGTTTTCACCGGGGTATGTCGTGGACAAGTATCAGCCGAAACGTTTCGTTTCCCTTTAAACTTTTTGGCAGCGCGATTAAAGCAAGCAGAATTATTCGAAAATTCAAACCCCATGTGGTTGTGGGTACGGGCGGTTATGCCTCCGGACCTGTGATGCGGGCTGCCCAAAACGCGGGTATCCCCACTTTAATCCAGGAACAAAACTCGTATGCGGGCGTAACCAACAAACTGCTGGCACGGAAAGCAAAAGCAATATGTGTGGCTTATGACCACATGCAGGCTTACTTCCCGGAAGATAAAATCATTTTCACCGGCAACCCGGTTCGATCCGATTTTATGCACACCGAGGGAAAACGCGCAGAAGCACTGGCTTACTACGAACTGGATCCTGCTAAGAAGACCATCATAATCATCGGCGGAAGTTTGGGTGCGCGAACGCTCAACAATGCCATGCGCGATAATGCCGCATTGATTGCAGCGCACCCGAATGTACAAATTTTGTGGCAATGTGGCCGTTTTTACGAATTTGAATTCAATAATTGCGAAACCGCGCAATTGCCCAATGTGCAAATCCGGGCATTTATTGATCGCATGGACTTGTTGTATGCCGCAGCCGATGTGGTTATTTCGCGGGCGGGCGCTTTGAGTATCAGTGAGTTGTGCATGGTGGGTAAACCCGCTATTTTGGTGCCTTCGCCCAATGTTGCCGAAGACCATCAAACCAAAAACGCATTGGCCTTGGTGGAAAAAGGTGCAGCACGCATTGTGCGCGATGCCGATGCCAGTGAAAAAATGCTGACCGAGGCCTACATGGTGCTCGAAAACGAAGCGCTCGGGTTTAGTCTGGCCGAATCCATTCATCAATTGAGCCGCCCGAAAGCCGCAGAATCTATTGCCCTTTCGGTGCTAAAACTTGCTGAAAAACAATACGAAGCAAAACCTAAACGCAATCAAAACAAACCGGTATAACACCATTTAAAACAACATAACCCATGCGCAACGCACTTTTAGTATGCATCCTTCTTTGCGGTTTTATGGCTTGCCAAAAGGCAAATGATAAAAATCCGGCCCTTTTTGGCAAATGGCAAGGCGAAAAATGGTTGATTTTTGATAAACCATCTGATTTGGATGCCAAAAAGGTAAGTTTTGAATTTAAAGAAGATGGTACCTACACCTCCAAATTTGGAGAACAGGGCGATTCGGGTGTTTGGCGTACGGAAAAAGACAAATTATACACCCAAGCCGAAGGGAAGAAAGAAATTATGGTGCGTTTGATCACCGCTGATGGAACCCACTTGAACTTTGAAATGAATCGGGGTGGACAAAAAGAAACCCTCGAACTCATCAAACAATAAACAACAACATGAACCTGAGCGATATCCATCGGATCTATTTTATCGGTATTGGCGGCATCGGCATGTCGGCACTGGCCCGCTTTTTTCACCTGCAAGGCGCGGAAGTGTACGGTTACGACCGTACGGAGTCCGACTTGTGCAAAGAATTGGCGATGGAAGGCATGTGGATTCACTATGAAGACGATCCTAGTCTGATACCCGGGGATGTAGACTTAGTGGTTTGGACACCCGCCGTATCGAAAGACCATCAGGAACTCAACTGGTTCATCGAACATGGTTATCCGATCAAAAAACGCGCAGAAGTGCTGGGCATTATCAGCAAAGGCAAGCGGTGTATCGCCATTGCAGGTACCCACGGAAAAACCACCACCACCACCATGGCAGCGTATCTTTTGCGCACCTGTGGTGTGGATGCCTCTGCCTTTTTGGGCGGCATTTCGGCCAATTTCCGCTCCAATTTCGTGGAAGGCACCGAAGATTGGGTGGTAGCAGAAGCAGACGAATACGACCGGAGTTTTTTGCAATTGTATCCTGAAATCGCGGTCATCAATTCCATCGACCCCGACCATTTGGATATTTATGGCACCGAAGAAGCAGTGGTAGCATCTTACGAACAGTTTATCCGCCAAATTAAACCAGGTGGTACGTTGTTGTACAAACACGGCCTGCCCTTGGATGCCATTGCCGAGGAATTGTGCGCTTCCGGAAGAAAAGTGTTCACTTTTGGTATCGATCAGGGTGATTTTGAAGCATACAACGTGCGGGTAGAAAACGGGCAAATGGCCTTTGGGCTGCGCTCCAGCATTATGCATTGGGATGAATTGCGGCTCGATTATCCCGGCAAGCACAATGTGGAAAATGCCACGGCAGCCATAGCGGTGACCTTGTTGGCGGGTGGATTTACACCCAGTTTGCCCGATGCACTGGCAGGTTTCCGGGGGGTAAAACGCCGCTTCGAGTTCATTTTCCGCAGTCCGGATCAAGTGTACATCGACGATTATGCCCACCACCCGGCCGAATTGGAAGCCGTGATTGGTGCAGCCAAAATGCTGTTTCCGGATCGCAAAGTAACCGGCATTTTTCAGCCGCATTTGTACAGCCGCACCCGCGATTTTGCTGAAGGGTTTGCAGCAGCGCTCGACCGTTTGGATGAGGTAATTCTGCTGGATATTTACCCAGCACGTGAACAACCGATCCCAGGCGTAACATCGTCCTTGATTTTTGATAAAATGAAGCAAACCAAGAAGATATTATTGGCAAAAACCGCTTTGATGAACTACCTGAACGAACACCCAGCCTCCATTTTATTGACCATGGGGGCTGGCGATATCGACACCTATATTGCACCGATTAAACGCCTTTTTGAGGCAAAAAACAATTAGTTCACCACCTGAACCATGTTAAACCTGCGTTTGCCAAATCTTCGTTACGACCGCATCTATTGGGTGCTGTTCCTGGTGATCATCACAGTGATCCTCATCGGGGCGATCACGCGCAAACGCAACAGTTACCCAACGAGCACCGAGGTAAATGTGGTGGCGCTGGCCAATGGCGAAAAACTGATCAGTGAAGGCGACGTGCGCCAGGCTTTGTTGCGCGCTTTTGGCAATGACCTTGAAAATACCGAAATCGCAACACTCGACGTGGAACGCATGGAACGCGTCATGGAAGAAGATCCTTTCGTGGAAGACGCCGAAACATACGTCGATCAGAATAATATTTTGCATGTCGACATCCGCCAAAGGGCACCCATGTTGCGCATTCTGGATCAAAATGGCGGTAATTATTATCTTGATGACAAGGGTATTAAAATGCCACCATCCACCAACTTTACGGCAAGGGTACTGGTCGCTACCGGCAATATTGCGCCCTATACCCCGGAGTTTATGCAAAAAAAACGCAATACCCTCAAAGACCTGGTAACCATCACCAAAGCCATTTTGAAGGACGATTTTTTGGCCGATAATATCCAGCAAGTGCATGTAAACAATGCCGGAGAATTTATCCTCGTGCCTTTGGTGGGCGATCAGAAAATCATCCTCGGCAACGCGCGCCGCCTGGATAACAAGTTTGACCGACTTAAAACATTTTATAAAAAAGCGATGCCTTATGTGGGCTGGCAACAGTACCGCAGCATCAATTTGAAGTACAATGGACAGGTCGTTTGCAAGCGATAATCGAAAAATTCCATTTTCACAAAGCTGATTTAACGATCTGTAAAGCTAGTGAGAATGAAAATAATAAAATAAAACACGTGCTTACACGCACTTTTTAGCTAAGCTAAGTGTTTTAAACAAAATTCATGCATTAAAATTTTGAAGCTAAAAGCTTTAAAATTATCTTTGTCGCGGGAAAAAGTTTCTGCCCGCCGGCAGAGGGAAAATGTAAAAACTGAAACTTAACTAAAATTAATCTATTACTATGACCGAATTAGTCCCACAACCCTCGGATGTAGTTGTAGCCTTAGACATTGGCACAACGAAGGTCTGTTGCCTTGCCGGCAGAAAGAATACCCATGGAAAACTCGAAATTCTAGGAATAGGAAAGGTAGAGAGTATCGGTGTTTTACGCGGCGTGGTGAGCAACATTGAAAAAACCGTAAATGCGATCCGTGAAGCAGTGGAAATTGCTGAACGTCAAGCAAAAATGAAATTCAGCGTGGTACACGTTGGCATTGCAGGCCAGCACATTAAAAGCCTGCAACACCGAGGTATCATCATGCGTGAAACCGATCATTCCGAAATCGCCAAGCGCGATGTAGATCGCCTTAAAAGCGACATGTATAAATTGGTGTTGCCGCCGGGCGACAAAATTATCCATGTGTTTGAGCAGGAGTTTACGGTCGATAACGAACAAGGCATTACCGACCCAATCGGTATGTGCGGCGTGCGTTTGGAGGCAAATTTTCACATCATCACCGGACAAATCACGGCTGTAAACAACATTTACCGCTGTGTAGAAAAGGTTGGCTTGAAAGTAGCCGAACTCACCCTCGAACCGATTGCCAGCTCCGATGCTGTGCTGTTTGAGGAAGAAAAACAGGCTGGTGTTGCTTTGGTGGATATTGGTGGCGGCACAACCGACATCACGATTTTCCACGATGGCATTATTCGCCACACTGCAGTAATTCCGTTTGGCGGCAATGTGATAACGGCCGACATTAAGGAAGGCTGCACCGTGATGCAACCGCAAGCAGAAAAATTGAAAGTAAAATTTGGCTCTGCCATGGCGAATGAGGTGTTCGACAACCGCATTATCACCATTCCAGGCCTGAAAGGAAGGGATCACAAAGAAATCAGTGAAAAAAACCTTGCCCGCATTATCCAGGCGCGTACCGAGGAAATCCTCGATTATGTCCTTTGGGAAGTTCGGCGCAGCGGTTACGAACGCAAATTGATCGGAGGCATTGTACTCACCGGCGGCGGCGCACTCATGGGCCACATCGAAAAACTCACCGAATACCACACCGGCATGTCTTGCCGCATCGGTATCCCGGTTGAGCACCTGGCACATGGGTACCACGAACATGTCAGCAGCCCGATTTTCAGTACCGCCATCGGTCTGATGATCCGCGGTATGGCTGAATTAAACGGCACCAATCCGATTTTGACCGAAACCAAACCAAAAGAGGTGTCTGAAAGCGAACCTTCCAATGCCGAGGAAAAATCGGCTTCCTGGTTGGACAATGTTTTCAAAAAGACCAAAGAATGGTTTGAAGCGGAACCAGACATTGATTTCAACAAGAAGTAAACACCCGAAAATCACCTTTCTTTTTCACTCTTAGACTATTCAGGTTATGCTTTTCCCAGAGAAGGAGGAACCTTCAATCATCAAAATAATCGGTGTCGGCGGCGGCGGAAGCAACGCGGTGACCTATATGTATAAGCAAGGCATTGTTGGTGTCGATTACGCCATTTGCAATACCGATGCGCAAGCCATGCAACTCAGCCCGGTACCCACCAAAATATCACTTGGTCAACAAGTTACGAAAGGTCACGGTGCAGGCAGCAAGCCTTCCGTGGGCAAACAAGCCTGTATGGAAAGCATCGAGGAGGTAAAACGCCACCTCGAAAACAACACCAAAATGGTGTTTATCACCGCCGGAATGGGTGGTGGTACCGGTACAGGTGCTGCCCCAATCATCGCGAAAGCTGCCCAGGAGTTGGGTATCCTGACCGTTGGTATCGTGACACTGCCCTTCAGTTTTGAGGGCCGCGTGCGCGTAGGCAATGGGTACGAGGGCCTCGAAGAACTGCGCCGCGCGGTAGATTGCCTGGTTGTAATCAGCAATGATAAATTGCGCGATATTCATGGCAATTTGTCGATTTCACAGGCATTTAGCCAGGCCGATAATATTCTGTGTACTGCTGCAAAAGGCATCGCAGAGATCATCACCGTACCCGGTTACGTGAATGTCGACTTCGAAGACGTGAACACCGTGATGCGTGATTCGGGTGTGGCCATCATGGGTACCGCGACCACCGACGGCGACAACCGCGCTTTACGGGCCGTAGATGAAGCCTTGAACTCGCCTTTGTTGGAAGACAACAACATCCGGGGCGCCAAAAACATCCTGGTCAACATCACTTCTGGCTTGAAAGAAGCCACCATGGATGAAATTTTCCAGATCACTGAGTTCGTGCAAAAGGAAGCGGGCGACGAAGCAAACCTCATTTGGGGTAACTGCTACGACGAACGTTTGGGCGAAAAACTCTCCGTGACGGTTATTGCAACCGGCTTTGAAGCAAAAGAGAAACGCGCACCTTTGGCGACCATTTTTTCACAAAAAAAACCAGCTACTGGCGCGAACGACCGTCAGGTAGTACACCTGGATGATGATGTAAAAAAGTCTCAGCCTTCTCTTTTTACAATAAGCGCTGATCAGGAATACACCCCGGTTGAAGAGAAGGCAGCGAGCGCCATTGAATTCGAATTTGATAATATTCGCGAAACCGTAGATCAAATCCGTCGCACACAAAGCAGTGGTAATGACCCATTTGTACGCCGCGATGCCGACGATTTGACCCCGGAAGAACGTCGTAAACGCATCGAAGAGGCCCAACGCCGCAAAGAAGAAGCGCGCAACCGGCCTTTGAATGTGGTAAAACTCAATTCGCCACAAACGATCATCGAACTCGAAAGTCAACCGGCTTACCTGCGCAAAAATGTGAACCTGGACAATGTACCCGACGCCGACCAACATGATATGTCGAGCTGGACCATTTCCTTAGAAGAAGAAACGGAAGTACGCCTTGGCGGCAATTCGTTTTTACACGATAATGTAGACTAATTCTTCACAGTACATATACTAATTCGGTTAATACCATAGTATTTCTGCTATTGTTGGCGGCCTCGATGTGTGGGACATCAGGCCGCTTTTTTATATCTGTCTTGTAAACTTAACGCACCAACGTTACTGCCCCCGAAAACCGCTCCACCCTACCCCCAAACAACACCAAATCAGCCCAATACACATACACCCCCGGAAGTGCAATCCGCCCCCCTACCCTTCCATCCCAGCCCAAATTTTCAATATTGGGCAAAAAATCGGTCCGGCTAAATACTCGCGAACCCCAGCGGTCAAAGATCTGTAATGCCTGCACTTGAGTTACGCAAGCGCTGCCGAATACCGTAAAATAATCATTAAACTCATCGTCGTCCGGCGAAAACACATTTGGTATAAATACGGCTTTACAGGGCAACACTTTTATCCGAACCGTATCCATCGCGGTACAAGCACCCAAAGTATCCTCCGCAATTAATATATAAGTAGTTGTTTCAGAGGGTTTCGCTACCGGATCAGGGCAATCCGCGCAACTCAGTCCAGTGGCTGGCTGCCAACTTAAAGCAACATGGGTAGTTCGGGAAACAAGGCTGTTTAACTGAATCGAATCCCCTAATGCTAATTCTGCAAAATCTGGCGTCACGGACAAGGTCAACGGAACATCCGTAATCACCGTGGTAAAAACGGTGCTATCGCAGCCAATTTCATCTACCAGGCGATCCACATAATTGCCACTTTGATCGTAAAAATTCGCTCCCACCTGCACGCCCTCGCCCGCACATAAATAAACCGTTTGCCGGGTAGTATCTGGCAACTTAATCGTCAACTGTGTAAAAATCATGCTATCACAGCCTGGCAACTCAATGGTATCCCGGTAAAAGCCTGTTTTTGTATAAAAATTGTTTAAAACCTGCACCGTATCACCTGCACACCGGGTAAATTCCTGCCGAAGCGGCTGGTTAAACCACTTCAAAGTAGTTACCACCGTACTGTCATTGCAGCCTTGCCCAATCGGAAACAAGTCGGTATAAACACCCGGTTCGGTGTACAATTTGTTCCCAACCGGAAAACTTTCGCCCGCGCAAAGGGTCAATTCCTGGGTGGTAAGCGGGCTGCACAAATACAATTCAAAATCATCAATCGCCAGGTCATTGCCACAAGCCCCTTTTGCATTATTAATCAGCACCACTTCAGCTTCGGTCTGGTCGATCGGCACATAAAACGTAAGTGCATATTGTTGCCACAAAGGCGCAGGTAGCAAAGGAATCGGTCCCGAACTGGTTTGGCCGAGCACTGCGCCCGTATTTACATCCCGCAATTCGAATAATATATCCGGCCGAACTTCCTGCCCGTTACAGTCCCCCGGAATTTGAACATTCATTGCCCAGCAGGAAAACGTATATTTGGAACCACTGCAAAGTCCCGTCAAGCGCCGCTTGAAAAAGATACCTGGCTCTACACTGGCATCAAATAACAGCATAAAACCATTGACATCATTGGGCGTGTGATCGAGTGAATTATGCCAAAAACTGCCATTTACGGCGCTGTTGTTTACGACCAAATAATTACCCGGTGCAATCGCCCCAAAATTATACGTCGTGGCCCCTGCCGGCAGTTGCGGACCTAAATCGACCGCACCCGAGCCGAACGTTTCGGAATACACGATGGGGCCTGGAATACCCGTGCAGAGCTGGGCATGTAAGTAAAGTGCATTAACCAGGAAACAAAAAAGCAATAGGATACGCATCATCATAATCCAGGTCGGAAGGGTGTGCCCACGTCGGAAGC